>JARGOJ010001321.1 GCA_029210225.1 Planctomycetota bacterium | reverse complement strand
CGCGAAAGCCAAACCCAAACCCAGAATCTCGGACAAAACAGCCCCAGACCGGTCGCGCTCAAAGACCAACACCCGCTCCCAGAAATCTCGCTCTCGTCCTTCTCAATCTCGATCTCGCGCCGCAGAACGTCGCTCTCGGGCAGACGGTGACGGAGACAAGACAAAGAAGAAAAAGGCTTTGCTCTCCTCGGAGATGCTCCTCATCGCCGCTAGCGTCCTCGTCTTGGCCTTGATCGGAGGCGGTGCTTATTCTTACTTCAATCGAGTCCGCTCGGTGAAGACCCTCAGGAATGACCTCAAAATCGCTCTCGCGGAAGACAACGTTGAGGAAGCCTATCGCATTGTTAACGATCTGGTGGGTTACGAAGGGGAAACCTCGGAGTACAAAACACAACTCGATAATCTCAGGGCCAAGGTCGAAGAGCGCAAGAAACGCCGGGATAGCAACGCCCTCATTGATCAAGCTCGCAAAGAGAGTGATCCTGTCAAAGCCCTAGAGCTTTGCCAACAAGCCGCCGACCTCGACCCCGACTATGCAAAAGCTCATGTCGCCCTCGGCGAATTCCACCTCAAAGTCGCCCATTTTCGCCGTCGTGAAGGCAAAATCGAAGAATACTCAAGGCTGCTCTCTCGCGCCAAGAGCAGCCTCGAAGAAGCTATGAAAATCGACGGGTCCAACCAAATGGCTTACTTCCTCCTAGCCGAGATTCAAACCCTTCTCAACGCGACCTATCCCGAGCTCAAAGCCAACTACAACCGCAGCTTCATGTGCGATAAGAACAGCTGGCTTGGGATGCTCGCCAACGCCCGCCTCCGTGAACTCGAAGGCCGAGAAGACTTGGCTATCAAGAACTACGACAACGCCTTACGCAAAAAGCGCAACATCAAAGAAGCGCTCATTGCTCGCGCCGAGCTCTACCGCCGCAAGCGCAACTATACAAAGGCACTCACTGATATCGATCGCGTCCTTGACAGCCTCAAAAATGACCCGGATGCTCTCGTCCTTCGTGCTCACGTTCGCCTTGACCAAAACGACAATGACGGCGCCACGGACGACCTCAAAAAAGTGGAAGGCCTTGATAAAGGGAACGCCATGGCCCTCGGCCTTCGTGCGCATATCAAGCTGATCAACGACGATCGCAAAGGCTCCCTCGAAGATTGCAACGCGGCCCTCAAGATCGATCGCAACTGTTATTACCCATACCGGGTCAGAGGAGAAATTCGCCTGACGGCGAAGGATGCAGACCGCATTGGCGCTGAAGGCGACTTCAGAACCGCTGTTCGCTTTGCTCCGCTTATCTCTGACAACCATTACTGGTACGGTCGACTGCTTCAAGAAAACGACGACAAAGAAGGAGCCCTCCGCGCTTACACCAAATGTCTTGATCTCGATAAGAAGAACTGGCGCGCTTACTGTAACCGGGGCACCGTTCGCCGACTCCTTCACGACTACGACAACGCTCTCCGCGACGTTGACCAAGCCGTGGTCCTTCAGCCTAAAAACGGCCAGGTACTCCTTCAACGCTCTAAAATTCGTTGGGTGCGCCTCCGTAAGGGCGGCATTGACTACAAAGAATCTCAGTGGAACGAGGTGATGTCCGACCTCAACGAAGCCATCCGCCAGCAACCGAACCTCTCCGACGCTTATGGTCGCCGAGGCTTTATCCACCGTCGCCGGAAGAAGTTCAAAGAATCCCTCGCCGACTACGACCGCGCTATCAAGCTTGAACCTGAAGACGTCTATGTTTGGTATGGCTACCGTGGCTTGCTCTACGCAGAATACAGCGAATACCGCAAGGCCGTTGAAGACTTCGGTCAGTACCTCAAGAGCGCCGCCTCAACCCACCAGATTTACAGTCGGGTCCAAAAAGAACGCTCACGGGTGCGCCGCGAACTCGATAAGAACGAGTAAAAGCCCCCAAATAGACCCCAATGCATAATGAGGAGGCCGCCTTGCGGTCTTCTTTGCGTTAACTGGCGAGGCTGTCAATAAGTTCGCTTAGATAGAGCGATAGTCCGACT
>JARGOJ010001320.1 GCA_029210225.1 Planctomycetota bacterium | reverse complement strand
TCAATGAACTATTGAAGGTCGCTCGTGAACTAAAAGGCCAAGGCATCTTGGATCGTGTTCTTATCGCTCCCGACGATCGAAAAACTATACGCAGCGTCAACACTCAGTGGTTTGAACTCGATTGCGATTGCTCGCACACCGAATCAGGCGTTCCCGTCAGTCCTCAACTTTGGGGGTTTGATCAAGTTCAATCCAGATATGTGTTGCAGTGCGACCTTGACATACTCATTGGTCGCCGTGACCCAAAACACGATGTTTTAGCCGATATGTTGGCAGCTTGCCGGGAAGAGGGCGTTGTTGGCGTCGCTTTCAACATTCCCCACGATTCCTCAGCAGGATTTCGGGCCTACGACGCACCATCGGGAGAATACGTTCCCGAAGTTCGCTGCGGCCTCCTAGATTTAGAGCGCATTCGAGCTTGTTTGCCGCTCCCAAACACAGTCACTGACGGTTGTTTGGACAAAACCTGGTATCGGTCTTTGCAAGCTCATCAACAGAAGACTGGTCTTCGAACTCTCCGCGGTGGCGACTCCTCCACTTTTTACATTCATCCCCCCAATGACAGGAAAGGAGATGCAGAGCTATTGACTCGTATCAGAACTCTCACGGCTTTAGGGAACGTCCCATGGAGTCAGTTAGGGCGGTGGGATCTTGAAGCCAAGGATAGTGACTGGGCTTACCCAAAACGCAGCGAGTCATTGATCATTCTTGCCCGTGGACGAGACACCCCAAAGTCAAGAATTGAGCGTTTCTCCGCGAGTTTGGCGATGCAGACCGATCAGAGCTTTGGAGTCATTGTCATTGACGATGCGTCAACAAAACTCAGTCTACGGGAGCTTTCAGAACCGCTACACTGGCTTGGTCAACGTTTGACACTCGTGAGAAACCACTCTCCCAAAGGGCGCATGGTGAATCATATTTTGGGGGTGAGAGAGCTGTGTGTGAATCCGAAGGCGCTCGTTCTTATCGTTGATTTGGATGACGCTTTGTTTGGGCCTACGGCGATCTCTCAAGTCTCGAAAGCCTCTTCAGAGGGGCACGACGTCATCTTGGCAGCGCCGTTTCGGCCGGATGAGCCTCTTTGTGTCTACTCTCCAGACTTCAAAGATCCAAGGTCGAAGTGGGGCGGTGATGTCTGGATTCATCTCAGGGCCTTCACGAAAGAACTCTTGGATGCTCTTTCCGACGAAGATTTCCAAATTGATGGAGAGTGGTTGTCGGAGTGTACCGACTACGCGACCATGGTGCCAATTGTGGAGCTCGCTAAGAATCCTGTTTACCTTCCAGAGTTTCTTTATCTTCATGAACGAACAACATTGTTTACTGATTTTTCAGCAGCTCGAAGAGATCGGATAATCCAAGACATTATGGCTAAGCCAAGTTATTGTCGTTCAGTTGATTCCAAAGGACCTCGGACGAAGTTGTAGAGAGTGACTGTGGGGGAGCACGAAAATTGATGGGGAAGTAGGCGTTTTTGAGCACGCTAAATGAGGGGGCTTGCCTGATTGGAATATCGGTGCATCTAACTCCTTAATAAATGCGATTGCACAAGCGCTAACATGGGCGCCATAGGCGCCCATGAGAAGGTACTGTAAGTCCTTTTGGTTGCGAGTGCCTGGATGCCCTAGAGAACCAGCTGTTACATGGACCTTCAAGACAGGCAGTAAGAGGGGTTCGTCTTGACTCCAAAGATTTCTTGATCCACCGTGATAGAAGTATAAAACAGCGCTAAAATCGACACTGTACTCTGCTCCTCCCCAATTCCGAAACTTCCTGCTCTCCTCTGTGAGATTCTCAAGAGCCCGACGTATTTCTAGTAACTCTCGTTCAAGACTAAGCTCGGTCTCCCGCCATTCAGCCGTTAGAAAGCCTTTGAGGGTATTTTCATAGCCCAGTGCCCGACAATTAGGAGGTGAACGAGCAAAACCTCCGACATCAGCCTTTTGACGTCATCGGAGGTCGCTTCCCTGGTAAGCGTCCAGTCTATGCCGTCTTGAAAGAGATCGAAAAGAATAAGAGGCTGCA
>JARGOJ010001319.1 GCA_029210225.1 Planctomycetota bacterium | reverse complement strand
CGTAAAATACTCAGGATACGCTTCTTCCATTTCCTTCAAGCGCTTTTGAAAGTCCCTTTTACTCTAAAAATCAATCGCCTAGGCTTTGTGTCAGGGGTGAAGGGGTTAGATTCAGGTGTCGATAAGTTCCTTAAAGAAACAAAGAAAATTAGTGAATGGGAGGGGAAAGTCTACAAAAGTCACTGGTCTAACAAGGGCCTGGCGGTCATTTGGAACAATTCATTTTATGTTTTTGCCAAGAAGACGCTTCAGCCAAAAATGAAGTGGAAGCGTGGGCCAATCCTCGCTTTCAATGGGACCACCTATCTCTATGAAGACCAAGAGCTTGTTTTGCAATCGCGGAAGAAGAAGACCATCGCGGTCGTCGTTGGGGTCGGTTCGCAGTCACACAGGAAAGTCGATAAAGCCTTGAACACTCAAGGAAAAAATTTATACGAAACGCGTCTCATTAAAAGTCGTTCGCGCCTCGTTATCGACGCGGACAAGGGTGTTGTTCAACAGCTTTATGGAACTCGGAGTTACGCAACGGACTGGATCGCTTCAGATATTTCGGTGTTTGCGTTTGCGGTCAAAGAAACGACGACGATTCAATTGCGTAGAAACGTCAAAGAGAAGAAGTAATCCAATCTTCAGGAAGAAAATATGAAACTAGGACAAGTCATTCCCGCACTAAGGATTTTCGACGAGAAAAAGGCGAGGGAATTCTATGTCGAATTTCTTGGTTTTAAGGTCGATTGGGAACATCGCTTTCAAGAGGACTTCCCGATTTACATGCAAATTTCACGTGATGACACCGCAATGCATCTTTCCGAGCATCACGGCGATGGCTGTCCGGGCGCGTTTATCATGATCGTCGTCGACGACGTCAAAGCGTACCAGAAGGAACTGATCGCTAAGAAATATAAGTATGCCCGTCCTGGCTATGAAGAAACCGACTGGGATACCATTGAAATGAAGATCGCCGATCCCTTTGGCAACAAGTTAAGCTTCTTTCAAAACCTGGAAAAAAAGTCGTCTTAAGATAGGATGCTTCTTTTCCTGAATCGGGCGTCTTTAGACCGCCGTTAGCCGCCGTGAGAAAAACTATGAAATTCAGTGTTTCCCTCGTCCTTTGTTCCCTCACACTCTGCTTTGGTGTGGCCTGTGATAAAGGCTCGGACAAGGTTGTCAAAAATCCAAGCAGCCGACCAACCAAGGACGCGCCGACATTCACAAAGGCCAACCTAAAAACTCGTTTGAATCCGATGCAGTATCGGGTCACTCAAGAAGACGGCACAGAGCCTCCCTTTCAGAATGAATTTTGGGACAACAAAGAGAAAGGGATTTATGTCGACATCGTCTCCGGTGAGCCGCTTTTTAGCTCTGAAGAGAAGTTCAAATCAGGAACCGGATGGCCGAGCTTTTACAAGCCGCTGCTAGCCACAAACGTCGTTTAAAAAACCGACAGCACTCACGGCATGGTGAGGGTTGAGGTTCGATCTAAAAACGGCGATTCTCACCTCGGTCATGTCTTCGACGACGGCCCAAAACCCACAGGGAAACGTTTCTGCATAAACTCCGCTTCGCTGCGATTCATCAAGGCGGAGGACCTGGAAAAAGAAGGCTATGGCGAATACGCGGCCAAATTCGGTATCAAATTGACCGGCCGCCGCGTTTTGGTTGTTGCTGCGGGTTGTTTTTGGTGCACAGAGGCTATCTTTGAGGCCCAGGAAGGTGTGATAAGCGTCGTTTCTGGTTACGCCGGCGGAAAAAAGCAAGACCCGACCTATGACGAGGTCTGCACAGGAAGCACAGGACACACAGAAGCTGTCAAAATCACCTATGACAGCAAAAAGACCAAGCCCGAAACTCTCCTCGCGCTCTTCTACAGAACCTTCGACGCGACCGTTCCCAATGGAGTGGCTCCCGACTTTGGAACCCAATACCGGGCCGCCATCTTCTACACCAATGAGTCAGAGAAGTCGATCGCTCTCGCCGCCAAAGAGGCAGAGCAAGCGAAGCACAAGAAGAAGATCCACACCGATAT
>JARGOJ010001318.1 GCA_029210225.1 Planctomycetota bacterium | reverse complement strand
TTCGGCAATAGCATTGAATGAAGAGCTCATCGAGAAAAGCCGGCAGCTCTGAACGCAGGTCCGAGGGCTTATCCCCGGGCTCTGGGCGTTGCCCGGTCAACATCTCGAAAATCACCACGCCCAAAGAATACAAGTCAGCGCGGCCATCTAAGTCTTCCCCCTTTAACTGCTCAGGAGCCGCATATCCTAAAGTGCCGCCATAGCTCAAGGTGTTCTCAGTCATGCTATCGGAGATATTAAGCGCGCTCTCTGAATGAATTGCAGCGAAGCCAAAGTCAACGAGATAAGGCTTTTGAGAGTGATCAATGAGAATGTTTTCAGGTTTAAGATCGCCATGAACAATGCCCAGATTATGTGCATATTCAAGGGCCGACAAAATCGATCGAGTGATATTGATCCCGGTTTCGAGGTCGAGTGGGCCGTTCTGCTGCAAGAGCGCCCGTAGGCTCTGCCCTTCAATAAGCTCCATGGCGACAAAAGGAGGATCACTGCGAAGACTGACTGCTTTTAAGGAGATAATAGAGCTGTGATTGAGCTTATTTAGAATCTTTGCTTCGTGGACAAGGCGCTCGACTTGGTCCTTATCTCTAAGAATCTTGAGCGCGACAATCTCCTCAAGCACCTCATGCTTGGCTCGGAACACTTCCGACTTGGCGCCTTCACCGAGGAGCTCAAGCAGCTTGTAGTCGCCAACTTTTGATCCAATTGCCTGCATCTCAATCCCCATCCATCCCGTAAGTCGTGAGCCTTAATCATTCTCGAATAAAATGCTAGGAAGAGTCAAAGAGAAGGTCTCAATTTCTGGTCTTAAGCACACTCTCTTCGAGACTCAAACAGCTCTATCTCGCAACATCAATCACCCATCTCGACTTCTGTCTAGACGTGGGGAGAAGCCCCAATGGGTCTCTTGAATTCTTCTCTGTTCAAGAAGGACGTCGCCTGAACTTTCTTTCATCGCCGCCGCCTTTCCTTCTCTGGGGCACCGCTTCCCGAGGCTTCCTTCGCTTTAATGCCCGCCCGATCAGACCTGGACTCCCCCTTACGAGCACGACCAGCTTCGATTGGAAGCTCTTGCCCCGCCTTCTGACTCAGCCACGCCTCTCTCAGGTTTTCTTCAGCCTCAGCGGTCAAAAACCAAGGAACAAAAAACGCCGCGTCGTTAAAATTATCTCGTGCGCTCTTCCAATCACCCTCTTGCAAGAGAGCATAAGAGCGATCTTGAACCGACTGCGCGTGAAACCATCCCGTCAAAATGAAGATTCCCAACCCGAATGCGAACGCAAGCACAAAAACCCGGAATCCTCCTCGTCCTCCAACCCCTCCTTTTATATGCTCTTTCAACTCCGACTGAAGCCTCAGCAAGCTTTGGTGACGGGGCGAGCCTTTCAGGAGCTTTTGAACTTGCCCAAGGCGCCAACGTGGATCGGAGAGCTTGTCACGCTCCGCCGACTCCAAAACTAAGGCCACTCGCTTTTCATAAGATTCAATCTCTGAAAGAGCTAAACGACACTGACGATCCCCCGGGAGATCCTTCAAAAAAGCCTCAAGCAAATCCCTGGCATCCTTTGAATAGCCTAGCTCGTGCTTTTCTCGAACATCCTCTAAAAGCTCGGTCCTCTCCTCTAAACGCCGTTTTAATTGGTCTAATTCAGCGTAGAGTTTTTTGTCGCGAGGAGTCAGGTCAACTCGTTTTCGTAGAAGGCTTAGAAGCTCGTCATACTCCCCCAAAGAGCGTCGAAGCTCCTCCTTATTTCGGCAGTTCACGACTCTGCGACTTAGGTCTTCATATTCCTCTCTCAAAGCACGAATTCGCGAATCCTTGGGACCCATTGATTCTAAGGATTCAAGCGCCTTCTCGGCCTCGTCAAAGGAGCCTGCTTCAATCAGTTTTTTTGCTCGTTGAAGGAGCTCTATGGGGATTGTTTTTTTAGCCGCCTCTGCATCGGCAATGACCCGTTGCTTTGGGATAGAACCCTTATAATACGGTCTTATAAGGGACGTGAGTTTCTTCGCAGAGGAGAGTCGC
>JARGOJ010001317.1 GCA_029210225.1 Planctomycetota bacterium | reverse complement strand
CGCTCAGTATCAACAAATTGATCCAAGGCCGAAAAGCCCAAAGCAAAGTCGGTCATGCTCACATGATTAAACAGGAAGAGGCGCTTTGCCCCCACCGGTAACTCGTTAAGCCGCTCCATTCCCTCCGTTTTTGTGACAGAGCGGGAATAGGCCAAGACCACCAAACTCCAAAGCCGCGCCCCATGATCGAAGAGTTGCAGGTAATACTTGGGACCGAGCCAAGACTCCGCCTGGATAATCATCCGAGTCATCCACGCAGAGGTGACGAAAATCTGAAACAAGACGAAGCGTGACTTGCTTGTCTTCTTATCTCTAAAGTCGTAAAGCCCCGACTCTTGGGTGGTGAACTCAACATCATGAGGACATCCCGCCGGACCCCACTCCTGATTACACGCCGGAAAGAAGTCTTTGATCAGGATGCGTGGATTCATCCGCATCCACTCCGTCGCTCGCATCTCCGAGTAAAAACGCTGTTGACGAGCCAGGAGAATACAACTTAAAGCGACCGCCGACCACAGATACGCCATCTCTCCATAGGCTATTAGAATCGTGATGGTCCCAACCACTGCAAAGAACTCTCGCAAGCGACTGAAGTGACGCTCGATAAAGCCAATGCTCCCATTGATTCCAGTCTGCTGAAGACCAACCCCTTTCCAAATAGAACGGAATAGACGCAGCAACGGCGTCGCGAAACAGCAAAGTAGAATCCACCAGGAAAGGCTCGACATATCCGTCTCGCATCTGCAAAAATTAAAAAGACAAGCCTTAAACGCCGAAGAGCTCCGTCAAGCAACGCTTCAACCACTCTGGAGAAACACGACTCACAGTCTTCAACGGGTTCCCTTTAGCCGCCTCTAAGAGCGCCTCGCTCTCTTCGCAGAGCGCGTTCCCTTCTTGCAGCGCCCGAAAGAGCACCGCCTGAATCTCATTCACAGAGCGCGCCTTCTGCCACTCCTTCACCGCCGCTTCAAAGCCCGGATTTGGAATAGGCTCGACCTCGGCCTCTGGCCCTCCGCAAATCGCGTTGAGCGCCGCGAGTACTCTATTCCGGCGCTCCAAGCTCGTCTTCGACTTCAATGTATCCGGCAAGAGCGGCTCACCAAAACAAAGGCGCTGGCGACTGTAACCAAATGGGAATTCAATACGATTATCAAGCGCTTTCTCTCGCGGCAAGGCATCGGCGAATCGCGCAGGAACAATAGGAATTCCCATAGCCACAGCTAAATCGACCACCGCGCTAGAGACCAATTCAACCTTCTGCCCACCTTGCACTGAGCGCGTCCCCTCAACGTGAATCAGCAAGCACTCCTCGTTCTGCTTCAACTTCTCAAAGCGCGCGCCAATGGTCTTAATCACGTCTTTTTGATTGTCACGGTCAACGAGGGCCAACAACTCCGGACTCGTCACATCCTCCCTGTCAAAGCAGACATCAAACAAGCGGCCAATCCACGACTCTTTGTGCTCTTTCTTGGCAATCACAGAGGTCGGCAACTCCTGCAGAGCCGAAGTGACAATTCCAAAGAGCGGAGACTCAACCCCTACTTGATGATTCGCCACAAAGAGCACACCCCGGCCCTTCAACTCCGCGAACTCCCGAGGGTGAGTCATAGTCACAGAGCCGATGAATTGCTTAACCATACTGAAGAACAGATCTTCGCCAAACCACTCTTCAATACCTAGGAACTTGCGCCAGGGAGCCTTTAATTCTTCAACATCAAAAGACCCTGATTTTAATTGAACCTGGACAGCCTCGCCCTCCCCGCTCAATTCCAATTCGTAAGTATTCAAAGGTTGGGCCGCGCTCGTCAATTGAATTGTTCCCTGTTCAGGCAGGTCCTGAGGACAGTCAATCAATGACGGGTGAACCTTGATTTTATGAGCAAGGCACTCTTTCAGCGCGATCTCACGAACAAAGTCCATCCCAGCCTTCGCCTTTGTTTGATAGGCCCCGGTTAATGATCCTTCGAGCCAATCGCTCTCTTTGACAGTGTCCAAGCTCAGAGATGCTTTATCACCATCAAGCGTTGAA
>JARGOJ010000223.1 GCA_029210225.1 Planctomycetota bacterium | reverse complement strand
AAGCTCGGCGGCGCTTTCGATATGAAGAAGGCTGCCGAACTCGCCAAAAAAGCCGCCGCCTCTGCCGCTCCCGCCGCAGCCACACCGGCCGGTCCCGATGCAATCATCGCTCAAGCTTTCGCGCTTATGCCAGAAGTCTTTGTCCCTGAGCGCGCTAAAGGTTGGAACGCCAACATTCAGTTCAACATCGATGGAGCGAGCGACTGGAGCTTGATCGTCGACAACGGTACATGCAAGTCGGTGAAAGGCCTCGAAGGCACTGCGACCTGCACGGTGAAAGTGAAAGCTGAAACCTGGGCCGATATCGTCACCGGTAAAGAGAAGGCCGAAAAGGCTTTCATGTCCGGCAAGATCACCGCCAGCAACCTCGGCGATATGATGAAGCTCGGCGGCGCTTTCGATATGAAGAAGGCTGCCGAACTCGCCAAAAAAGCCGGAGCCGCAACCGCAGCGCCTGCCCCTGAAGCCAAGAAAGTAGAGCTTAAGGGACTCAATAAAGACTACATCGGGAAGAAATACGGTGGTGGTCACGAGTGGGTCAAGGCAGAAGACACTAAGGCTTACGCCCTCGCCACGAACGACGACAATCCTGCTTACCTCGACGAATCCCGCGAAGGCGGCATCGTCGCTCCTCCCATCTTCTCAGTGAGACTGTTCAAAGAGCCGCTCTTCAATGTCATGACTGATCCTGCGTTAAACGCCGATCTCCTGTTGCTCGTTCATGGCGAGCAAGAGATGGAATTCCATGGTCCACTAAGACCAGGCGATCTCGCTGTTCTTCGTTCGGAGATTACAGGGATTGAGGATAAGTCTTCCGGTCAGCTACTCCACGTTGGAGTCCGCCTTTATAAAGAGGGTGAGTTGACTGTTTCTGCCCGTTCAAGCATGTTCATTCGTGACCTGGACGCCAAGAAAGAGAAGAAAGCCAAGCCCGCTGCTGAGCCTGAGGCATTACCCGAGCCGCTTTACTCTCAGACTCTCACAGTGACCGAAGATCAGAGCCTTCGTTACGCCGATGCGTCTTTGGATAACAATCCAATCCACACCGATAAGGCTGTGGCAAAGATGGCAGGGCTGCCCAATATCATTCTTCAGGGTCTTTGCACCATGGCCTTCACCTCTCAAGCGCTGGTTAAGAACTGTGCCGGTGGAGATCCTGAGCGCCTCAAGAAGATGTCGGTGCGTTTCACCAAGCCTGTCCTCCCCGGTGACGAAATCACCACGCAAATCTGGGCTGACGAAGACGGAGACGGCGTGAAGAACTACAAGTTCCGCGCTATCAATCAATCGGGTGTTCCTGTCATTGATAACGGTAGGGCGATATTCAAAGGCTGAAGCCTAGAACTGTCGATTCCAACGAAGAAGGCAGACCATTGCGGTCTGCCTTTCTCTCGTTCAGGGGACGAATACCAAATCCCGGGCGGACACACACATTGCCGGGATGCCGAACACTATTGATGCCGGACCACGGGCGGCCGGTGCCGCCTGTCTCTACACAGGTTTTCTGCGTTGTTGTGGGTCTTGCTTAGACCAATTGAATGATGCTTCGTAGGGCGCGGGCCATATTGCGCTTCTCCCCGTATTCAAAGACTTGGCAGCAGGTCTTTGAGAAGACGTCGGGGAACTTTGCGGCGACGAGGTAGAGAGGTCTGTTCTCTCTTCTGGCTTCTAAAAACTCTTGGGCGAGGACGCCAAGCTCTTGATCGGCGAAGTCTTCACTGAGGGCTGTGAGAGATTGCTCTAAAGACACGCCGACCTCAACCAAGACGGCCCAGGTCTCGATAAACCGGCGTCTTGGGTCCCAGCCGCCTTCGAAGCTCCAACGGACAAGCTCAGCGGTTCGAGTCAGGCGCTCTTGGAGCATGCCTGTGCTTTGCCCCGAGCGGATGATCAACCTTGAGGTCGAGGCATTGATCAGCTTTGACTCCGCGAGGACATCTCCAAGGTCGTCACCTTTTTCAAGGCGGACGAGCATCTGGTCGTAGAGAACTCGTGTGTCCTCATCGATGACGTTATCACGGATGGCTTTGATAGCAGTGTTGATATCCCAACCAAGATCGAGCATGACCCCGACGTTGTTGAGAAGGCGATATTCTTCGGAGGTGTCTGACATATTAAAAAAACCTCAAATCGACAGAAAGAAAGTTTGTGGTTCTTCGTCTCTGAGCTCTCGCGTGAGGGCCCTAGCCGTCTTTGTACTGACCCGCATGGATGCCTAGGTCTTTGATCTTCTGCTGCAAGCTTTGCCTATGCATCCCTAAGGATTGCGCGGTTCGCGAGATATTACCTTTATGAATCTTCAGGTGACGCTGGACAAAATCTTTCTCGAAACTTTGAAGAAGAGCTTTTCGAGCATCTGTGAAGGACCGTTGGTAGAGATCAGACGGCAAATCAAAAGGCTGCGCGGACTGCGCGGGTTTTAGATCTAGCGGCAAATCATGCATGTCGATCTGTTGAGATGAACACATGACGAAGGCTCCTTCAATGAGGTTTTTTAATTCCCGTACATTTCCAGGCCAGTGTTGCTGCTGGAGGGTTTGTACCGCCTCATTTGTGAAGTCTAATTTTGGACGACCGTGTTTGTGGGCAAAGAACTCGACAAAATGTTCGACGAGCAGAGGTATATCCTCGCTTCGCTCCGAAAGTGAGGGCAATTTTAAATCGACGACCTTGAGCCGATAATAGAGGTCGCGACGAAACTTCCCAAGAGACATCGACTCTTCTAAGTTTTGATGGGTCGCGGCGATCACTCTGACATCCACTTTGAGAGGCACACTGCTCCCTAGAGGTTCAATAATCTGGGTTTCAAGCGCTCTTAGCAGCTTTGCTTGAACGTCTGGATTCATATCGCCGATTTCGTCGAGGAGAAGGGTCCCGCCGTTCGCGAGTTCAAACTTCCCGGCTCGGTCGCTCTCGGCCCCCGTAAATGCGCCTTTCTTGTGGCCAAACAACTCGCTTTCAATCAGTGTGTCGGGCAGGGCAGCACAGTTGATCGCAATGAACGGCTTCTTTGCGCGGCGGCTGCCCTCATGGATCGCCCGGGCGACTAACTCTTTTCCTGTGCCGCTCTCCCCGCGAATGAGCACCGAGACATTGAGTTCTGCGGCGCGGTCGATGACTGTGTAGACGTTTTGCATCAAGGCGCTCGCACCGACCAAAGCGCCGAGTTTAGAGCGCTTATGATTCTTAAGCTCTTCTCGGAGTTGTTTGTTTTCTTGCTTGAGGCTGATGGTGTCCAAGGCCTTGCGAACCGTGATGCGCAGCTCTTCGACATCATAGGGCTTGGTCAGGTAATCGTGAGCGCCGCTCTTCATAGCCTTGACGGCAATCTTCTCGCTCCCGTAGGCCGTTAAGACGATGACTGCGAGGTTTTCTACTGGGGCTTCGCTGAGGGCTTTGAGAACGCCCATGCCGTCGAGGACAGGCATATTTAGATCGAGGATCATGACTTGGGGCTGGAATTCGGCGAGACCTTCGAGGGCCTCTTTGCCGTTCGCGGCTTCCTGAACCTCATAATCACCGCGTCCAAGGGCACGCTTTAGGCCAATTCTTGCGGCTCGTTCATCGTCGACTATGAGAATTCGTTCCATGAGTCCGATTACTTAGTCACGCAAGATTCTAGGAGGTACATTTTAGGGCGACCATAGTGATGTCGTCGCTTTGCTCAGCCCGACCTCGATATTTGCAGACCTCATCGTTGATGGCCTTCAACATTTCGTCGGGGCTGCGGCTTCCGTATTCGTTGACGATGGGCAGAAGTCGCTCAAGCTCAAACTCTTCGCTCTCTTCGTTCATCGCCTCGGTCACACCGTCTGTATAGAGCACGATCATGTCGCCAGGTTGGACCTGGATTTCGATGTTGTCCGTCGATCTCATGTTGGCCGCGAGAGCGAGCGGTGTCCCCCCTGAGACCGTGGCTGTTGTTTGTCCTGTCGACGCATGCCAGTGGAGAATCTGTTCGTGTCCTGCAGAGGAGTACCGGAGGGTGCGAGTGTTTGAATCCCAAGCCATGAGGATCATGGTCATAAACTGCCCAGGCTTGGCGTCCTTGGCGAGGATGTTATTGAGGTAGCTAAGAATGGTTTGAGGGTTTTCTCCACCGTATGCGTCGAGCATCGTACGAAGATTACATCGTGCCATCACCGCGAGGATGCCGGCTCCAAGGCCTTTTCCAGAAACATCGCCGACGACGATATTGAGAGCATCGGTTGGGCGTTCTGACTCTTCGATGAAGTCGTAGTAATCGCCTCCAACCTCCTTGGCAGGCTCCATAAATCCCGCGAGTTGCAGGCCTTGGATTTGGGGGATGGTCTTTGGGAGCAGGTCATTCTGCATGCGACTCGCGATATCGAGTTCGCTTCGCATGCGTTCTTTCTCACCCACTTGAGAGTAGAGGAAAGCGTTCTTGAGCGCGATAGAGGCTTGCCCGGCGAGACCTTCAAAGAGCTCCAAGTCGGCCTTGCCAAACTCGTGAGCCTTGGCTTGAGAGTCAACATAGACAAGGCCGCTGACCTTGTTTCCATCGAGGAGAGGAGCGCACATGACGCTTTGAATCTCCATTTGGACGAGGGACATGGAGGGGTTGTTGTCGGCGCCGAAGACATCGGTTAGACAAACGGGCTTCTTCTCTTTGATTGCTTTGCCAGCAACAGATTGTGAGAAGAAGAACTGATCTTCGTTGAGCGAGCGAGATTTTCGCTCGTCCCCAGGTTTGCGGTTCCACCATCGTCCTACTTTGAAGACGAGCTTTGGGCCTTCGGTGAGCATGATGTAACCACGGCTCGCGTCGGAGACTTCGAGGGCTTTGTCGACAATGAGTTCAAGCAGCTCATCGACATTGAGGGTTGAGGAAATGGCGCGACTCACTTCGAGTAGTGTGTTGAGGTGAGTTTTGTAGTGTCCGGCTTCTTGGGTGCTGCTTTGAGATTGGGATGAGAGGCTGAGGCGATTAATGGCGAGGGAGACGATATTCACAATGGCTTGAACGCTCTCGAAGTCGCCTTCTTTGATCTCTTTTCGTTGGTCTTCGACATAGAGAATACCCATGAGTTTGGGTGGACCATCTTCGACTTTGACGATGAAAGGCATCGCGATCATCGAGCGGAGTTTGTCGTCGGGGGAGGTTCCAGCAGGGTGAAACTCGGGTTTCTGTCCTTGGAGAGCCATGTTGATTGTGGTCATGGCGAGGCGGTTGCGAGGGTTTGGCAGGAACTGTTGATCAGCCCCGCGACCTGTTTTATAGCGGACTCGAGTGCCATCGACGACGAGAATCAGTCCGCGTTGAGCTTGAGCCACTTCGATACAAAGCTTGAGGCATTTCTCGTAGAGTTCTTCGTGGTTACCGACGGCGGCGAGGGTGTCGGTTAACTTCTCGATCCAAGAGGGGGGACCTTCTTGAATGCCAAAGCCGTCGTCTTCCTCATCGTCTGGGAGCTCAGCAGGACTCGCCCGTCCACCAGCTTTGGCGGAGGAGATGGCCAGCTCAAGTTTTCGAGAGATCTCAGAAAGCGCTTGATATGTGTTGTCACCGGCGCTCATCGCCCATCCTTGTTTGGTCAGCATTGCAAAGACAAGAGGCTCGCCCAACGATCAAGTCGGGCGAGCCTCTTTTGTATCATCATTAATGGTCAAGAAGCGAGTTCAAGGCTTCCTGGAATCCTGGATCAAAACGAAGTCATCGTTCTTGCTTTGGCGGAAGAAGCCAAATTCCTGAGGACTACCGAGAGCGTTTGACTGCTGACCAACACGACGGGCGATATAGCTGAGCACGTCGGTCAAGCGAACTTGGTTGACGAGTTGGCCATTTGCCACTGTTGAGCGACGAGAGACCCGCTCTTCGTTCTTGGTTCCGTTGACGAAGTGATAAACGAAGGCGCCGGCTTTTGGCCCAGCAAACTCCAAGGGGCGCTGAGTGCCCATGCTTGTGACAACGAACATCACTCCAGGGCGAACAAGAATTTTCAAAAACGAGGGACTGATTCCAACCTGCTCGTCCTTATTTTCCGGATCTTTGGTCCGCTCTTCTTCGCCGCTGGCCTTTGCGTCGTCCTTCTTTGATCCGGCGTTCATAGTCGCGCTGCGAAGGGCTTCAAAGTAGCTTCCGAGGCGAATTCGCCGACGCTTAGGAGCGGCCTCTTTGCCATCTTTTGGTTCTTTGCCGTCTTTACCAACTTCTAAAGGCTCTGCTTTAGGGATTGGAGTTGGCTCTGGCTCTGTTTTAGGCTGCTCTTTTGGAGCAGGCTCTGGCTCTTTGGACGTTGCGGGGCCTGAGAGGTTGAGTGAGGTGCCTTTCCGGAAGGGTTGGTAGCCAAGCGATAGCTCGTAAGCGGGGGAGTAGTTCAAGTCTGTGAACTGCCCAGGGAAGGTCGCGTCTAAAATGAAGAGGGCGTTCTTGCTATGCAAGGAGACGTGGTCTTCAAGAGGTTTAATGGGATCTTTGTTGAATTGAGTTTCGAGCCACGCAAAGGAGATTGCGTTTTTGTCAAAGAACTCCATGCATGTCCCGCTGAAGTCTTGGAAGAGATCTTGATTCTCTTTTAAGACCATTCTTGAGGCCGCTTTGTATTTCTCTTCGGTAGCGAGGAGCTTCTCTTGAAGCTCTTTGATCTCTTTCCCAGTTGTGGCTTTGTTAAGCGCAACCTGGAGTTCTTCAAGCTCTTTGGTGAAGCGAGTGAGCTTCTCATTGCGACGCTGTTCAAGTTGAACACGCAGCGGTTGGAGCTTACGTTCAAGCTTTTGAAGGTCACAGTCATAGGGAAGCAGATACTTTGCGAGGCCGTCGGAGGAATACTTGGTATCCACGTCGACGACGACTGTTTCGAGGTTGAGATAAACAAAGGTGCGGTCTTCACGGCGTGCGCGGGTGAGGCGATGAATGGCTGTCATGAGCTCATCACGGCTTGCGTTGTTGTTGTAGATGCGAGTGAGATAGGCAGGCTTTACGGCGACGTCTGCGCCGAGAGACATGAGCTCACCCATAGACTTCGCGTCGTTTTGAGCATAAGGACGGACGGCGGCGTTGGGGTACTTATTCGCTTTGTCTTTCCCGACGACCGAGGCCAGGGATTGACGGTGGAACTGCTCAAGAATGCTGTGAGCTTTTGGACCGTATTTATTGATACCAACCACGAGTCCTTCTGAGCGACCGACGACGCCATCGTTGATCTTATCCTCAAAGTTCTTAGCGTTGAGCGTAGCCCGGAATGAGGTGTGAACTTCGCGCAAGAGGTCTTCCTCAAAAGACTGCCAGATCGCTGCAGCGAGGTCTTTCTGAGCGACGGTCCGGTAAGTCGACTCTCCTTGAAAGGTTGGAGTGAAATACTGGCTAAATGGGAACCAACCGCGAGACAGGTCACTGTGAATGACGTCTTTCTCGAAGACGAAGTTCTTGTGGAAGAGGTTGGTGCGAGATCGCACGTCGTTGATATCGACGGAGACCTCAAAGTGCAAACGGAATTCTTCGTCGGCAACAAAGAGGGAAGGCCACCAAAGCGTTGCGTAGACAAGAGAGTTTGCATACCAGAGCGCTGTGACGCCGTGATAAGCGACCTTGAAGCGCTTGACGCGTGTGGTCATGACGAAGTCGGCCAACTTGACATCGGCGGCTTCGCGAATGTTCTCGAACTGCTTTCCAGTGTTGGAGAGCTCTTTGATTTCTTCAAAGACAGCAAACTGATCTAAGACAGCTTTCATGCGGCTTGTGTAGGCGTTTGGGTTGAACTGGAACTCATAGCCATTGAGCTCAGCGACTTTCTGATCTGTCGCGTTGGGAGCATCCCAGTCGTTGGGGAGGTCTTTAATGAAGGATTGCTTCTTTGGAGGCTCGATCAAGTTGGCTTCGGATTCAGCGCCGGAGGCTGGCGCAACTTTCTTGGATTCGTCCTTCTTCTCAGCGTCTTTCTTTTCATTGTTCCCTGTTGAACCACCATAACCTTGATAAGTATCAGGGCCGTAGAGGCGTGAGTTTAGCTCGCGCTCGAAGAGTTCTGAGTTGATACCGAGAGGGCGGCTGCGACCTTGTCCCAGGCGGATACGACGACGAGGTCGCGGATCGACGGGGGTTTGATCGGGAGAGACGCTTGGAGTCGGCTCTTTCTTAGGCTCGACCGCAGGCTGCTTTTCAGGCTCAACGCTGGGCGTTGCCTCCGGCTCTGCTTCGTCGGCCTTGGCTTTTTCGAGCTTGTTATCCCTGAGGATCCTGCTCTCATTAGCTGTCAGGAATTTGCTGCCGGCGCCCTTCATGGGAACGCTTGTGAAGCGACCTGTTCGAGTCGGCTCAAAGGGCTCTTCGAACTCCTGCTTGGAGACTTCCAGGCTGATGTCGTTTCCGTCTTCGTTCTTAATGATTCGAAAATCAAAGACAGGCGGAGCGATCGCTAATGTGAACGGGTAGCGCCGAAAATTGACCTCGCCTGTTGCGCCAGGAAGATCGAGAGTTCTTACATAGTCTTTGTTTCCGGAAAGGTCTTCCCGGGGCTTCTCAAGGCTGTTACACCCTGCCAAACCAAAAAAGACTGGCAAAAGCAGGAAAAAGCCTTTTGTCCGTAGTCTAGAAATCATTCGATTATCTCCCCTTACGCTTTGGTCCGAGCCCAGCAACCTTTGCGGGCAATCGTTTGATACAGCGGAATCCAATTCCAAGGACTTTGTCATTGGGATTCGCACATTCACGGTGTGTGGTTCGGAAGAAGTTCTTGTCGTAGTCTTGATAACTACCTCCACGAATCACACGGTTGTTACCTCCAAAGCGGCTGTCTGCTGCGAAGCTATTGGGATAACGCTTGTAGGAGTCTTTACACCATTCCCAGAGGTTTCCGACGAGGTCAAGGGCTCCGCAAGAGCTCCGTCCTTCGACGATGTTTCCGGCAATTTGGATATCTTTCAGCTCAAACTTATCGAAGCCTGGAGCACGAGCGAGCTTGTTTGCCGCGAAGTTGTTACCCCACGGGAAGGTCAGCTTACGATCTTCGCCGTTCTTGGCTGCGAAGTTATAGCTTGCTGCTTTCTCCCACTCTGCTTCTGTGGGGAGATCTTTACCAGCCCACTTTG
Source organism: Planctomycetota bacterium (assembly GCA_029210225.1). Lineage (GTDB taxonomy): Bacteria > Planctomycetota > J058 > J058 > JARGOJ01 > JARGOJ01. The sequence continues at coordinate 1,764 of JARGOJ010000223.1, read as the reverse complement.
CATAGGCCATAGCGTCATGCCAGCTGACGCCAAAGACAGGCTTGAACTTCGTGATATCACTTCCCTGAAGCTCGGAGAGGCTCTTAAAGAAGATGGGCAAGTGACCGTTCTTCAATCCCGCCGAACCACAACCCTCAGGGCAGAACTGACTTTCCTGGTGAGGACCGTCAAGCCCTAAGGCCTTGGTGTCGAGGAGAAAGCGCTCGTAGTCTTTCAGTGTGACTTCGGTGCGATCCAATAAGAAGCTTGGAACGAGCACTTCATGCCTTGGCGTTTCAATCGGGTGGCGGTTGTTGTTGCTTCCGAGGAGGAAAGGACCGCCTGGGACGTGGACCATGGCGAACTTGTCAACGGAGGTGCCAGCCTTATCAACCCAGCGACTTTGATTGTTTGGAGCTTGAGCATCGAAGTGCTGGAGACCCTTTACAAACCAGGCGAGCTTCTCAAGCTCACCGCGGCATTCGGCGTAGAAGTCGACGATATCATTGTCTTTGTTCTCAAGGCTAAGCTTGAACTGTGAGTCTTTAAGGACGTCTTGAACCTTGGCTTCGGCCTCAAGGAAGTCGCGATCTTTCCAGGCCAGCTCTTTGATTCGGTTCATCTTCTCGCGCCAAAGGACAAGGACGTTGCCGCGAGTCTTATCCATCTCCGAGGTGACATTGTCGGATTGCTTGACGAGGGCAAACTCGCTCTCGCTAAACTCACTGAAGATGTTGTCGGCTTCCGTGTTGCCTTCGGTATCGCTCTTGCGCCAGAGGTTGATTGCGCGCTTGTATTTACCGGTCTGTAAGGCGTCGAGAGATAGAGCGCGAACCTCCGCGATCTCCTTCTCAGTGGCGGCTTTGAGGTATTCTAAATACTTCTGCTTAATGTTCTTGGCGAGACCATCTTCTTTCTCCCATTCGACGGAACCGAACTTGTTGAATATGTTGCCTTTGAACTTTTGAGCGACACTCAGGGACTCCTCGAAGTAGGAGACAGCGTTGCGCCGGCCTTTGGGATCATTAGAGTTGAAGGCTAGGTCTGCCTGAGTAATGGCGTCTTTAAGAGCATTGTCGAGAGCCTTAAAACGTTTTCTCACCAGGATATCTTTGGTGTCTTTCGCCCAGCGGTTGAAGTCGAGGGCGACTTTATTGGTCAACAGCTTCTGGAAGTCATCGTCCGTTAAAACACTATCGAAGCGACTGATGAGCTTCGTGAAACTCTCTTTGTTGACGTTGTTTGTGTAGTTCTTAACGCCGTCACGATAAATCTGACGCATACGGAACAGGCCTTTGGTCTTCAGGATCGCTTCTTCCTGGGCCTCATATTTCTTGACCAGAGTTTGATATCGATTCCAGACTTCCGGTTTGACATTGAGCACTGTCTTTTCACCAATGGTGAAAGGCTTGTACTTCGTTGGATAGCTGGCGAGGACCGGGAGGATCTTGTCGTAAGAGTGATACTTATCGAAGTTCTTAAACTCTTCAGTGCTGATCAGCTCATCGAGCTTCTGAACACCTTCTTTGTTCAAGGCCTTTTGATAATCAACGATACTCGTCTTTGCGAATTCGATCTTGTCGTTATCACCTTCTAGATAGGCAATCTGGTGAGCCAAGGCTAGAGCCTCTTTGTATTCGGTCTTCTTGGCTTTTTCGATCAGCTTTTTTGAGTTCTCTCTGACTCGATCGTCGCGGACTTTCTTCTTCTTCTGAATGTCGGCCTTGATACCGTCATAGAGAGCGTCAAATCCCTCATCTTGCCAATATTGTTTATCTTCGTCGA
>JARGOJ010000222.1 GCA_029210225.1 Planctomycetota bacterium | reverse complement strand
GACTCCCATAGCTGACTATCAGGATAGAGCTCTGCGCGGCGAACAATTCTTCGTGCGCCGAGGTTGACGCTCATAGCAATCACGAAGAGGACAAAGTAAATCGCAAAGAGGCCGTTATACGCCGCGACGGAGGCGACTCCCAAGTGCACGAGGTTCATCCATAAGATGTGATTGTCTTCCCGCCGATTTCTCTCAATGACGAGGAAAATCCACTGCAAGACCAAGAGGAAGCTCGCCAGGTAAATCGCCGTGTCATCTTGCGCTCTAAAAATTTGTGCGGTGAAGAACAAAGCGCTGAGCGCCGCCAATGGAAAGAGCAAACGACGGCTTAGCAAGGGCTTATCGAAACCTCTGAGGCCCTGTACGAAGATGAGGAAGCCTGTCGTCAGGAAGAAGAACGGATTGGTCTGAGCGAGGGACACCCCGAACGCTGAAACTAAGACCATCATGGCCCGGGACTTGTCCTCTAAACGTCGAAATGAATCGATCGCGCTGCTCATACACCCAACTCCTTCGCCGAGAAGGTTCTCAAGCCTGATGCTGCTGAATAAACCGGGGGATTCCCGAGGGACGATCGCAAGCGGGTTAAATCTGGGTGACTCTTCTCTGCAGCGCTCACGAGGATCATCTTTCGTCGAGCCAACAGCGCACGACTCTTCTGAATCAAGATATTGAGGGGACCTCCTGTACTGGCCAAAGCAAGCACCTCCATCGCGTCATGCAAAGTCGCGCCATCACCAATAACGAGCTTGTCGATTCGCTTCTTCGTGTGAGTAATCAGGGCGAGGTCCTCGTCGCCGCTCGCGAGCTTGACCATCATCGACGCCGTCAAGGACACCGCTGCTTCAACCGCTTCCTCGGTGGAGTCGACGGGGCTGTAGAGCACGAAGACGACTTGCTGAGGCTTGGGCCGGTCGTACTCCTTCACCATAAGCGCTTGACGTCGTGCGGTGGATTTCCAGTGGACGTTCCGGAGTGGGTCTCCCGGGCGATAGGCGCGAATGTTACGAATCATATCCCAACGCTCCTGACCCATGAGGGAAGGGCTGCCTTGCTGGGCACTCACTGACTGGAAATCCTGAAAGAATGACGGCGAAAGCTCGAAGACTTTTGGCAGCACTAGAATCGTCGCTTCGAAGTCCACGTAGCTCATTTTCTCGATGAGCCCCATAGGAAAAGAAGTGCGGACAACAAGTCGGGACAGCTTGGCCTCGCCTCGCTTTGTGAAGCATAGGGCGAAGGTTCCTCCGACGGTCTCACCAGGGGAAATATTGGGGAAGAAGATGCCCGCGCTCTTCGCGAACTCCCAATCCTCCTCGACGATGAGCCCGGAGTGGCTCGACTTGGCGCGTTCATTCCGGAGCCAAATCTCGATCCAACACTCCTCACCACAGACCACGGTGCTCGGAGCGACCCGACGAACCTTCAAGCCCCGAAGGCTGACCTCGATGACCAGCCTCGATACGATCAACGCGCTCATCAGCGAACCAAAGCTGAGGTAGAGCAAGTTCGATCCAGTGTTCATCCCGAGCAGGGCAAAGGAGACGATGGCGACCAAGAGTAATTTTCCCTCGGTGGTCAAACGGGTTCGGGTGCTCTGGATGCTGTCATCCAGGTATCGCCGTAATAGGGAGCGGGCGAAGCTACAGACCAAAAGGCTCAGCAGGGCAAGCAGAAACCATCGCCGGAGGCTATAGCCGTGATACAGGTTCCAAATCAGGGTCGAAATAATGGTCGCGCTGATGACTGAAAGAAAGGTGACCCAGGCTTGTCGAAGAAGCGGGTGTTTCTCCCAATTCATAGTGGAGCCGGGATGTCTTCGAGGATCATACGTAAGGTCGATGCGGCCCTTTGCCACGGGTCGCCCCCGGATTGTTCCCAACGACGATTGAGAACGATCCGGTGAGCGCAGACCGGCAAGATGAGGCACTTGATGTCGTCGGGGGAGACGTGGCTCCGCCCTCTGGCGAAAGCAAGCGCCTGGGACGCTCGGCGCAGGGCCAAGCAACCTCTAGGGCTCACGCCGACCGCGATGTCTTCGTGGTCGCGGGTGGCGTGCACGAAGGCAAGGATGTAATCGATGAGCGCTTCATCTATATGGATATCACAGGTCAGTTCTTGAAGCGTCTTGGCGTCTTCAGCGTTAAGCACTGGGGTGAGGGAATCGATGGGATGACCACGATTTTGCGCGTGGAGCATCGTCTTCTCTTCATCAATTGATGGATAGCCAACCCTTATTTTTAGGAGGAAGCGGTCGAGTTGTGACTCGGGGAGAGGATAAGTCCCCTCAAATTCAAAGGGGTTTTGAGTGGCGAGAACGAGGAAAGGCGTCGGGAGCGATCGGGTGACCCCATCGCTGGTGACTTGTCTCTCACTCATGGCTTCGAGCATCGCAGACTGGGTGCGAGGGTTCGTGCGATTGATCTCGTCGGCGAGGACCACGTTGGCGAATATCGGTCCTTCCTTCCAGATTAAGTCACCAGATTTTGGTTCATAAACGGAGACCCCGATGACATCGCTTGGGAGCAAGTCGGGAGTAAATTGAAGACGTTTGAAGTTGCACTGGATGGACCGGGCGAGGGTTCGGGCTAAGGTTGTTTTCCCAACCCCTGGGGCGTCTTCGATAAGGATGTGACCGTTGGCGAGGAGGGCGGTCATGAGATACTCGGTGATGGCGGGCTTTCCGACGAAGACTCGAGCGATGTTTTGGACGAGGGGTTCAATCCACTTCTTGAGAGCTTCACTGTGGGCGCCACTAACAGCATTGGGCGTTTCCCCACGATTCGTTTCCGGGTCCTCTGAATAATCCATGGAATAACATTTCCTCACTCGACGCCTTGACGCGACTGTTTGCAAAAAACAAGATAGCTGCTTAGCTGGCTTAGCAATGAGTGGCTAAAGGTGTTTATACGTTTGTTATATGAGGTTTTAAGACGACCATATCCTACGACAGTGTGGCCCCAATAAGCTTCCTCGCTCGCGCTAAAATATATATACAAAGACGCGATAGGCGAAGCTTCCAATTCCCGAGTATGTATTTCCTCAATAATATACAAACTCAAAGGAAGCACTGTTTCTGAATCAAAGGAAGGATCCTCATGAGGCTCCTCAAGCTTGAAATAGAGGGCTTTCGCTCTCTTCGCCACGCGAGTTGGCAACCTGCCCCGCTCAGTATTGTTATTGGACCCAATGGAGCCGGAAAGTCGAACTTACTCTTTGCTCTCGACGCGCTCATCACTGCCACTCGCGGAGAATTCGATCGCTATGTGGTCCGACAAGGGGGCTTGCTCCCGTTGCTTTGGGATGGGCAATCGGAGAAGCTGCGCTTTCGAATTCGAACTTCACCGATCGATCGTGAGCGTGATGTCGAACGAGACAGCCTGACCTACGACGTCGAATTTTCTCGTCTTGGACAGAGCCAAACTTATCGTATTGATAGTGAGCTGCTCGGCAACTTTTATCGTGTTGAGACCGGTGAACGAAGTGAGCCGTTGAAGTTGCTAGAGAGAAACACCCGCCACGCGGTTGTCTTCGACGAGCAGCAGCGAGCCCTCGTGCCCCTCGATACTGTGACCGAGGAGGAGACGCTGCTCTCTAGAGCGCGTGGTCCTTTTGGAAGTAATCGCCTGATCGCCGCGTATCAAAAGGTGATCGCGAGCTGGATGGTCTACCGCGAGTTCCAATCCCATCGCGCTGCGCCGGCTCGGCGACCAGCGCTTGCTCGGAGAGAGTCGATTGTCCATGCTGATGGCAGCAACATGGTGTGCGTGCTCTATACGCATTACAGCGAAAATCGTGAGTTCAAGAAGATTATTGATGGCGCCATGACTGATGCCTTCGGTGAGAACTACGAAGAGCTCATCTTTCCTCCGGCGGCAGATCAGCACATCGAGATGAGGATTCGTTGGAAGAATTTGAGAAGAGAGCAGCCGGCCTTGGAGATTTCTTCGGGCACGCTTCGCTTCTTGTTCTTGTTGACCATTCTTGCTTCGCCGGAGAAACCGCCTTTGATCGCGATCGATGAGCCGGAGCTGGGTTTACATCCGGCGATGTTGCCGATTGTTGCGGATTTGGCGCTGAAAGCGTCGGAGGAGACTCAGGTCATCTTGACGACTGGGACACCCTCTTTGCTTGATGCGTTCCCCGAAATTCCGGCAACGACCATCGCGAATTGGCAAAAAGGTGAAACAATCCTGAAAAGTTTATCCGGCGACTCGCTGGAGGACTGGCTCATGGAATACAGCCTTGAAGGCGGTCACAGCGAGGACGAAGGGCCCGTTGAGGAATCGGGGGAGAACTCTGAGATCGTCGCGCCGAAGCTGGCAGGGTCTTAGGAGCGGTCGTCGCTTCATTTTGGGACGGAGCTTTGCTTTGCTCTGTAAAGCTTTTGTCCTTTGACAAGATCGCGGATTCCATCAAATCGTTACGCTATGCGTCATCAATACAAGATATGAAACAAAGCCTTAGATTTACGAAGGCAGGGGTTTGACATCTCCTCGCCTTCAATGGTAAATTTCCGCCCCTGATTAGAGTTTGTGAATTTTCTCACGGAGTCTGTTCTCTTCAGGTCAAGAATCTCGTGTCTGGCGTTCTCCCATTGGTGTAAGGGGAGCCGTGAGGGCGGGTGAGACTCGTAGAGCAGCCCGATTGAGGTACTCGAAGAATATGTACCTAGACTTCACCAACGTACTTGTTTTCTTCATCGTTGGACTCGTTTTCGTGATCCTGAATGTCTCGGTTCTAAGCCGCATTCTGCGTCCGTCGATTCCCCACGAAGAGAAGGAAACGACCTACGAATGTGGCGAGCCCGCCATTGGTTCATCTTGGATTCGTTTCGATATCCGCTTTTATACGGTGGCGTTGATCTTCCTCATTTTTGATGTGGAGGTTGCGTTCCTTTATCCCTGGGCGGGGGTCTTTAAGCGAAGCCTGGATGAGATTAAAGAAGCAAAAGCGATGGGTCTCGAATTAACCGCGACTCAAGCTTCCATTGGATCTTTCTTGTTCTTTGAGATGTTGATCTTCGTGCTCATTCTGGTTGTTGGCTTTGTCTATGTGTGGGCCAAAGGTGACCTGCAGTGGATTAAGACTATGACCGGCCAAGAAGACCAACAGAAGAACTAACGGATACCGTAAGGGAAAAGGACGAAAGCTATGTCTGAAGCTCAACACGACAATGTAAGCGCGAATCTAACTGACGAAGAAATGTTGAAATACAACGTCTTGCTCACGAAGCTCGACGACTTTGTCAACTGGGCCCGTGCGTCCTCTGTTTGGCCCATGACTTTCGGCTTGGCCTGTTGCGCCATTGAGATGATGGCCGCCGGCGCCGCGAAATACGATATCGACCGTTGGGGCTCAGGTCCCTTCCGCGCCACTCCGCGCCAGGCTGACCTCATGATTGTCGCCGGCACAGTGACCCACAAAATGGCTCCTCGCGTTCGTCGTCTCTACGACCAAATGCCTGAGCCAAAGTATGTGATCGCCATGGGAGCTTGCGTTTGTCGCGGCGGCCCTTATCACTTATACGGTTATCACGTTGTTAAGGGCGTTGACCTTGTTGTTCCTGTTGACGTTTACATTCCTGGATGTCCTCCGCGGCCAGAAGCTCTCCTTGAGGGGGTCTTCCGTGTTCAAGAGAAGATTCGGAATGAGCGCTTGAACGACCGCATGCGTGTTGATTCAAGAACAGCGATCAATCCACGAGTCAAGCACCTCTGGCCAGAGCCTCCTAAGGTGATGCCTCAGTCGGAAGAGCCTGGAATGATGGATTGGCTCAAGGGCATCCTCTTTGGCCCTGGTGGCGACGCTCACGGACACGGTCACGACGATCATGGTCATGGGGATCATGCGGAATCGAACGAACACCAAGCGGCTGCTCACTAGCCCCGAGAGATTTAAGGGAAGTCATTCATGAGTTTTGAAGCTCTCACAGATAGTCTCAAGGGCGCTCACGGCGACGCCGTCTTAGAGGCCGTGACAGAATTTGGCGATCCGTTTGTGGTGGTGGATCCTGCGCGGATCCTCGATGTCATGTCCTATCTCAAGGATAGCCCCGAGACGAACTTAGATTGTTTGTCTTTGGTCTCTGGTGTCGACTATCCAAGCGACGGAATCATGGAGGTTGTTTATCACCTCGATTCGATTCGCAGAAATACTCCATATACAGTGAAGGTCAAGGTTGACCGAGATAACTGTCGGATGCCTTCAATCACATCGATCTTCAAAACAGCGAAGTGGCATGAGCGCGAGGTTTACGATCTCTCAGGCGTTCACTTTGAAGGTCACCCAAATCTCACACGTATCCTCTGTGCGGACGATTGGGTTGGGCACCCCTTGAGAAAGGACTACGCCTGGCCAGAGCAATATCACGGGATTCCCTGTGGTCCGTTCGCCATGGAAGATAAGAATATTCCTCCCGAATGGGAAATTGAAGGCTTTACAACAAAGAACACAGGTTAAGAAACGCGGCAAGCAGAGGTCTGATCAAGAATGGTCGGACGGTTCGATTGAGTCAAAATGTCGCGGGAGTGACGCGGATTTCCAACGAGTTAGAGTTGGAATGGAAATAAGGTGGGTTGGCCATGGCTGTCTCAGAAATCCACGGAGATGTTCGCACAGAAGAATTTCTCCTCAATATGGGACCCCAACACCCCAGTACACACGGGGTGCTCAGGGTTGTCATCCGCACAGACGGAGAGATCGTTCTTGAAGCGACTTCTCACGTCGGCTATCTCCATCGCTGCTTTGAGAAGTGCGCTGAGAACGTCACATACAAACAGGTTGTTCCTTACACCGATCGTATGGACTACCTCGCAGCGATGCACAACAACGTGGCTTTCTCCCTCGGCGCCGAGCGTCTTTTGGAGTGGGAAGAGTTCATTCCAAGACGCACGAAGATCATTCGCACCCTCCTTTGTGAGCTGCAGCGTATCGCTTCGCACCTCATGTCTTTGGGAACCTATGGTCTCGACCTTGGAGCGATTACCTTCTTCCTGCACTGCTTCCGGGAGCGGGAGAGAATTCTTGACCTCTTTGAAGAGATCTGCGGTCAGCGCCTCAACTACAGCTACGTGATCCCCGGGGGCTTTGCTTATCCCTGGCCCGATAGCATCAACGACAAGATCCGCGACTTCTGTGTTTTCTTTGAAGAGCGCATCGACGAATACAACCAATTGCTCTCGACAAACGGGATCTTTATTGAGCGGACTCGCGACATTGGTGTCGTTCCTGCAGAGCTTGCGATTAACTACGGTTGCACCGGGCCTATGCTTCGGGGCAGTGGTTTACGCCGCGACCTGCGCTTTGATCAGCCTTACTTGATTTACGATGAGTTGATCGAGCAAAAGGTGTTCAAAATGATCGTCGCCGGAGATCAATCTTACGGCTTTGATTGGAACGTTGGCGTGCTCGGCGATTGCTGGAGCCGCTACATGATTCGCGCTCTTGAGCTTGAGGAATCACGAAAAGTGGTGCTTCACTGCCTCGACCTCTTAGAGAAAGAGCCTGTTGATTCTCACGACTTAATCAAGCAAGCTCGCCGCGCTTACAAAGCGAAGAAGGGCCAAGAGTCCTATGTGCGAGTTGAGAATCCACGGGGTGAATTGGGTTATTACATCGTGAGCGACGGCAAGGCGAATCCTTACCGCGTTCGTGCTCGGGGACCGTCGTTCAATAACCTGAGCATTCTCAGTGACATTAGTGAAGGCTCCATGGTCGCTGACCTCTGCGCCATCATCGGATCCATCGATATCGTTCTCGGCGAGGTTGATCGCTAATCAGCGCCGTTAGACGCTGGAAGGATGGAGAGACTCACAATGAATCTTCTCGGTTTGGACACAAACCTCGTTCTTAATGGACTCGCCGCAAGCGCGTATGAGTCGGCCCCTGGAGTGATGAAGCTCATGGAGCCGGTCATCGAGGCGCTGCATAACGCGACGGACATTGCGCCAGAAACCCTGGCTCCATGGGTTGCGATCATCTTACCGTTGATCTGCATCCTGATCCTCATGGGACCGATCATTACGATCTTCCCCATGTTCGCGATTTGGCTTGAGCGTAAAGTTTCAGCTCACATGCAGTCGCGCCTTGGACCTATGGAGGTTGGTTGGCACGGTTTCTTGCAAACGGTCGCTGACGGCGTGAAGCTTCTTGCGAAAGAAGACATTATCCCGAAGGTTGCAGACAAGGCCTTGTTCATCCTCGGTCCTATCCTGGCCTTCACCGGAATCTTTGTCTTGGTCGCGGTTCTACCTTTTGGACCGTACCTCTCAGTCACAGACATGCACCTCGGCATCATCTTTATTGCTGCGGTTGGTTCTTTGGAAGTCATCGGCGTCTTGATGGCTGGCTGGGCCTCGAACAACAAATGGTCTCTGTTTGGAACCATGCGTTTGGCGACACAGCTGGTCTCTTATGAGATCCCTTTAGGGTTGTGTTTGTTGACCGGTGTGCTGGTCGCTGGATCTTTCCAACTTGGCGCGTTCAACGGCCAGTGGGAAGTGGCTCGCTATGTCAAGCTTGACGGCGAGGGCAAAGAAACCAACGAGTTCATCACCGCGAAAGAAGTCAATGACTACCGCGCTGCTCAGGAGACCTTGGCCCGCGATACCTACCGCGCCGACTTGAACCTCGCAGTCTCAAACTACACTCGGGATTCTCTCGCGACACCGAAGTTCGTTTTAACTTCCGGCGCTGTTGAATCTTGGAAAGACTTGTTTCATAAGCCAGTGAAGGGATATAAGCAGGCCGATGGCACTGTGATCCCTGTCGCTGATTATATGAAGGCGACGAACGATCTTGGCCTCCGAGGCGAAGAGCTTGAGTTCGCGTTGAAGAAAAAGTATGGCAAGGTCGAAGAGGTCCCTTACGGGTTCTTTAGCGCTCGCAAGCTTTACTCATTGAATGGCGTTGAGAAGCCTATGGATGAGGTGAGAAACCTCGTCGCTAAGAAAACTGCGGAGTTCAAAGAGAAGGAAAGTGAAGAGAAGCGCGTCGAAGCGGTTCTTTCAACCTCTCTAAAGAAGAAGTTCGGCAGTATTCGTTCGATTGGTAAGCAGTCGGGTCAGAGCGGCTTTATCTGGAACTGGTTTATGTTCCGTAATCCATTCATGATCTTCGTTCTGATTATCTTCTTCACAGCGGGTCTCGCTGAAAACAAGCGTGCTCCTTTTGACTTGCCGGAAGCTGAGAGTGAATTGGTCAGTGGATTCCACACGGAATACAGTGGTATGCGCTTCTCGATTTTCTTCCTGGCAGAGTATATCGCTATGTTTATCACGTCGCTCTTATGCGCTGTGATCTTCTGCGGTGGTTGGAATACGGGTCTTGATATCGAGGGTTGGCTCTTTGTAGTCGACGATCCGATCATCGGAAACGGTTCCCAAATGGCTGCTCGTCTCCTCGGTTGGGGAGATGGGGAGACCTGGCGCTTGCTTGGATATGTTGCGATCGGTCACGGCACATTGATGATTAAGACTTTGTTCTTTGTCTTCGTGCAAATGTGGTTGCGTTGGACATTGCCTCGCGTTCGTCTTGACCATGTTATGGATCTTTGCCTCAAGGTGCTCTTGCCGTTCTCATTGGCCGGTGTTGTCTTGGTCGCGTGTTGGGAGTTAGCGACTGCTATCTATCCGATCCTCGATTACGGGCGAATCCTCTTCTTTGGAATTGGTGCTGCGCTGTTCCTGGGTTGGGCTGGCTGGTTCTGGACCTCATTCCAGGCGCCTCTCCAGAGTTCTATCGAAGAGAGAACTTGGGATACAGCTGTTAAGACCGAAGGTTCTTCATTGAACTGGTTGAAGGCTCAAATTGGACTTCCCGCTTTCTTGAAGAGCGACGGGAAAACCGAAAATGGAGGTCAATCCTAATGCGATTGACCTCACTAAACTACTGTTCTTCGGGATCAGCACAGACGGCTTCCTTCACAGGAGACCTAAGTTCTGGACCTATTTCCACGCTCCTCTTAACACTTCGCTGCAAGAGAAACCATGGGATACTTCAGGCGCATTTTTGAAGTGAGCAAGTCCATCCTCATTGGGATGAACATCACGCTCAAACATATGTTGACTCCGAAGACGGTGACCACTCGTCAATACATGGGGCTTAAAAAACCCCGGGCTGGTCGCATCAACAAGATCCTTGGTCTGACTGAAAAGTATCACGACCAAGAAGAGCTTGAACCGGTGCGTTACTACCGTCCAGATGACAAGATCTCACCTGTCATTCCGCTCGATTACCTGCCAGAGCGGCACCGCGGGATTCACTATCTGGAAACAGAGAAGTGCATCATGTGCTATCAGTGCTCCCGCGCATGCCCTGTGAATTGTATCGATATCGAGGGAACTCGTGATGGCAACGTCGACGGCGGCCACCGGGCTGACCGTGCGGTCTTGACACGCTTCACTATCGACTACTCACTCTGCATCTTCTGCGATCATTGCACCCTCGCGTGCCCTGATAAGCAAAAGTGCATTGTCATGGGTAAAGAGTTCGATATGGCTTCTGATAATCAGGCAAGCCTTGTGAAGAACCTCTTGACGGACAAGTCGTTCTCTAAAGACGACCGCAACTTTGTCCTTGATGCAAGAAGAGACATCGAACGCCTCGCTGCTGAGAAAGCCGCCGCCAAAAAAGCGGCCGCCGCAGCGAAGAAGAAAGCGGCTGCCGCGAAGAAGGCCGCTGCCGCTGCTGCTGCCAGTGAGGCACCTGCGAAGGCGACTCCTGCAAAGGCTGACGACTCGAAAGCGAAAGCCGACGCAGAAGCGAAGGCTAAAGCTGACGCAGAAGCGAAGGCTAAAGCTGACGCAGAAGCGAAGGCTAAAGCTGACGCAG
>JARGOJ010001316.1 GCA_029210225.1 Planctomycetota bacterium | reverse complement strand
CGGCGACGAATACTTGGCGCCGAGGCCTGTTTGACCTGGAAGTCGAGCGCTTTCTTCGTCGCGGGCTGGCGAATCCAAAAATGTAATTCAATGCGTCCCCGACGTTGGAATTGAGAATTAAAATGTCAAAACCGTTCCTCTTTATTGCCCTATGCATAGTCCTACTCCAAACAGGCTGCGGAGTTGTGGTTGGGACAGTGATTGATACAAGCTTTGATGTGGGGACCTACCCGGTCAAAGAATACATCGCTTTTGGCGCATATAAATATGACAACACCTGGAAGGAACCCTATAAAAACATTGAGGTAGAGAAGGATCCAGAAGATATTCTGCTTGGCGTTTGTATCTCAGGAGGAGGCTCTCGTTCAGCTTACTTTATGGCTTGCGTCATGGAAGAATTATCACGCATCACGTTCAAGAAAGGCTCGGGGCGCACTCTCATCGACGAAATCGACTATATCTCTAGTGTTTCTGGGGGCAGTCTTGCGTCCGCTTACTACTGCTTGAAAGCCTTCGACGATAGCGGGCGGAGCCGAGAGCGATTCTTCAGACAATACAAAAAGGACATGGCGAAAAACTTTGAAGCCCGTTCTTTGGCCCGAATCTTCTTTGGCTATTGGTTTCTCGACATCTTTACTTACTACGATCGCGGCGACTTGATCGCCTCGGTTTGGGATAGTAATTTCTTTGACGATGCGACCTTTCAGGACTTGGCAGACGCCGAGAAACGCGGCGCTCCGGCGTTAATTGTCAATGGCACCTGTTTATCAAACGGATTGAAGTTTGTTTTCTCAACAGTGCCCGATCAGAAGTTCAATGGTTCCCAGTATTTTAAGCAGGTCACTGACTCAGGCTTCATTGGTTACAGCGTCTCCAAGCGATATCAGCCTTTCCGCACCATGGGTTTTCAATCGTTGAACTCAGACATCGGACCCTATCCCGTCTCGAAAGCCGTCGCCGCCTCCGCCTCGGTCCCCAACCTCCTCGGTCCGGTCACCCTAAAAGTCCACAAGCCAAAGGTTCGTCCCGGGCTCGTTAGTTGTGAGCGAGGACAAATGCTCAATGTGTCGGACGGCGGGATTTACGATAACTACGGCTTGGAGAGCCTCATGCAGGTCTTTACGGAATACCTCGATAAGCACCCCGGTAAAAGAGCCAAGATCATTATTATCGATGGCTCAGGTTACTTTGATGTCGATCCCACAGGAAAGGTCGATAACTTCAGCGTCGGCTATTATTCTGAGCGGACTCTGTCCATTTCATGGCTTCGCACGAAGAGCTACATGGAGTATGTGTTTGGAAAGGCGCGCGCCTTTAAGAATGAAAAGGGCGAGAGACCCTATAGGAACCTCGACTTTAACCTCGTCAGCCTCTATGGGGTGCTCCCCTCACAGAAGAAAACGAGTTACCTGGTCGACGTGGATGAGCGAGCCTTGAAGACCTTCCTTCGTCCTGATGTGACGGCCTCGGAGTTCTTCGAAAAGATTACGACCATTCAGACTCGCTTTAAAATTGAAGACGACGACGCCATCGTTGTTGAAGATGTTGCATCTCGGGCTACAGATCCCTTGCGGAGTGAGAAGAAAAAGAAGTGACTTTAGATTTAGTCTTCAATGTATCCATGGCCCTTTGCGGTTTTGGCTGGCTCCTGTTATTTGCGGTGCCGTATAAGTCTGTGGCCAAGAAGCTTGTCCATTCAGGGCTTGTTCCTCTCTTAATCTCTGTCATTTATAGCTCGTTCTTCTTTTGGGATGCAGCCCAAGGACAAAGCAGAGATGGCAGTTTTTGGAGCTTGGATGGTGTTCAGGCCTTGTTTAGCCATCGGGAGGTGGTGCTCGTTGGTTGGATTCACTACATGGCCTTCGACATGTTTGTCGGCGCATGGGCCACAAGGGATGCCCGGCGAATGGGGATGCATCGAGCGATCCTCGTGCCCTGTCAATTTTTGATCCTCATGCTTGGGCCTTTTGGATTCTTTCTTTACACGGTTTTTAGGGGATTGCTTTGTGGTCAATTTCGGTTCGAGGAAGATT
>JARGOJ010001315.1 GCA_029210225.1 Planctomycetota bacterium | reverse complement strand
CGGCAGGGAGAGCGCTATTTTCTTGGTAATCCGGGTCGTGAGGTCGACGGAGTCATAGTCGAAGTCTATGTGACCGGGGAGAAGCAGGAAGTCATCGTAAGTGATTCCCTGGCCATTTCTCATCAGCTCCACCGCGGAGAGACCATCGACAAACTCTTCATAATCTTTAGCGCTCACAGGACTTCCTCCACCAGATTCGAGGGCACCACGAAGGCGCGTAATATACGTTTCAAAGCGGGCCTTGTCATTAACAGATCAATTCTAAGATTCCGCAAAAATTGGCTACATAAATTTCCAGGCCAATCCGATACGACCTATAACTGGCGCCCGTTGGGGCCCGACTTGGTCTGCAAGGAATGTTTGGAGTGTTCATGGAATTAGGAATGCAAAGTCAGGAATCAATCACCCAGAGCAACGCTGTACCGTGGTGGCACCCACAAAAAGCCCCCTCTAGCGACGCTTCTGGTCAGAATTCAAAGCCTTCATTTATTGAATCCGAGAAGCCCTGGTGGATGGACGAAGCTGACAAATCGGACTCGCCCACGGAGTCAAAGCTTCCAAAGATCGATCAGAGCATCCTCAAAGCACAGCGCGGCTGGGAGACTCCTTCCAAGCCCGCCCCAAAACGACCGTCAAAGCGGCCTGCTGTTGAGAAAGCCGCACAGAAAGTAGCGAGGAAGGCCACTCGGCTCAGCCAAGCGGCTCGGGAAAAATTGACACAGATTTTCGATGCCCAAGCAGAGAGCCGGCTCTCCAATGCCATCTCCCCCTCTGAGGTCATCAAAAGAACGGGACCGGCGTTTGTTGGCTTGTCTCTGGAACAACTGTCAGAGGTAGAAGCCGATTTTGATGCCCCAGTCCCTATGATCGAACCCGCCCCGTTCGCCAGTCGGGAAGAGCTGCGAGAGCGTCGCCGCCGCAAGAAGGTCCGCGAGATACAACGCAAATCGAAGAAGAAAGGCGTGAAGATCCGTCGGAAGAAAACGAGGAAAACGAAAAAAGTCGCGACTGTTGCCCTCTCTCATTCCGAGAAGGAAGCTATTCCCTATCGCGCTTTACCATCTTTTGATGAGGAACTTATTGGTGGTCCTGCCATCCTGCGGATAGAGGAAACAGTAGTCCTAGAGAATGATGGAGCGAGTCTTCAAGAGGGTCCTTGGCTACCACGATCATTGCAATTCTTGCACCGGTACCTTTCTTCTTGAGTGCCAATCCTTAAAATCTGAATTTCCTCGTAAGCACAACCAGGCCGTTCTCGGGCCCAAATCTTGAGAGCGGTAAGCCCCGACGTGGGACGAAGAAATTCATGAAACACTTGTCCGAAGAAGAACGCGCCAAACTCATCCAAGGAATCACCACCGGTCTCATCGAGCGTGGTGAGGACGTGACCGAAAGCGCCTGGCTCTCCCAGCTCGTCGTCAAAGTCTCACGTCGCTCTCCCCGTCACTTGGAAGACATCAAGGTCCGCGATGCCTTCAAAGAAATGGGCGAAGAGCTCCCCGAGTGGTCTCCCCGCGACGACGACTGGTACAAGAAAGTCGTCGAGTGGACCATCGATGAAATGATCGCCGTTCGG
Organism: Planctomycetota bacterium; assembly: GCA_029210225.1. Classification (GTDB taxonomy): domain Bacteria; phylum Planctomycetota; class J058; order J058; family JARGOJ01; genus JARGOJ01. The sequence goes on along the minus strand of JARGOJ010001315.1, from coordinate 457 downwards.
ACCAAAGAAGACTTCATCGCCATTGAGGAAGTCGTCGTCCGAAAAAATGAATCATCTTTTAATGACATGATCGACAAGCTCAACCGTCAGTTGAAGATAAAAGGGATGCTCTACAACCGCGGCGTAAATCCGGAAGAAGAATATCCCAAGTTGTTAAGTAAGATTTGGGAGGCGATGTCAAAGTGGGACGGGCGAGATTTTACGGCGTATATCGCTCGGACAATCAAGAACTACTGCATCGACCAGCTCAAGGCTCGCAAGAAGGCCTTCAGCGAAATGCCGGAGACCGTCGCCGATGTTCGCCCCGCCTCTCGCACAAGAGATCAAGCGGAAGCCAAAGACGCTCTCGATCATATACTCTCCGCCATTCAAGAACTCGAAGACAAGGGGACAGTTGGTCCCCTCGACGGCGCGATCTTCTCACTCATCCTCAAGGGACGGGGTGTTACGGAGCTCG
>JARGOJ010001314.1 GCA_029210225.1 Planctomycetota bacterium | reverse complement strand
AAGACAGCCCTGGGGAGCAACACAATTTTATTGAAGCCCTCGGGGAGCCGTTACGTGGGAAGAAGGCTGACCTCTCACAGTTTTATGAGCGCCTCTACAATCATCAATTGAAGAAGGAACGTACTGAGTGGATTGCGGAGTTGAAGTCGCTTGCTATCCCCGTTCTAAACTTGGACGCTAAGGCGAATTTAGACTCCATCGCACGTCAGGTCGCGCAATTGAAATTGCAAGGGAGCCTGAGATGAGCGAAGAGGCAGCAAAAGCAACGAAGCCTTTCAATCAGGCTCTTTGGTTTTTTTCGTCGGCGTCTGGGCTCGGAGGCTTCATTCTTGCAGTCCTGACCGGACATTCTCTGGCTCCTGCGCTGCTGGCTAGCGGGCTCGCATTTGTTTTCGCGCTCGTTGGATTGAGGCTTGGTTTTCTATTGCTTGCTGGGGGAATTATTATTCCGATGGTCATAACAAGCAGGACGGGGACGAGCTTCTTGGGGGTGATTTGGGTGGGGACGCTCATATTTTTTACATCGGCTTATCTACGGTCCATACTAGTGGGCGTTGGGCTGGCGCAGAAGCGGCATCATTTGAAGGTTGGTCGTAGCACAGAAACGGGGTCGGAGCTTGACACAGATAGCCCTGAGGGCCCTCTCGCCTGGTTGCTTGAATTGATTGCAGCGACGGCGGTCATTTTGCTCTTGTATATAAGCACTGTGGGCTTTGCGTCTGTTTTTCAATCGTTCATTTCCGACAAGCAAATGCTCCCTGAGCAGAAAATGGCGACGGTTGTCATGCTTATTGTCATTGGCCTTGGTGCCCTGGGACATTTTGTCTTCACGCTGCTCAACGCACGGAAGAGTACCAGGATTGAGGCGGCCCTCACTATTATGGCGACGCTTCACCGTGAGCTGCGCTCCGAGCTGCTCTTCTTCACACAGTTCCGTGCTCGCCGAGCTCGGGGTAAGAACTGGCGTCCAAAGCGCCGAAAGGGGAAAGACTAATGCCAACGTGGTTTCGCATTTGGTTTCGAGAGATCTTCGGTCTCTTTTTAGTGCTCGTGGGTCTATGGACCTGGGGCATTTGTATGAACTTTCTCAACGATATTCGCTTGATTGAAGGAGCCTTCATTTTCTTTATGGGCCTTGTCTCTTTCAAAGCTGGCGTTCACTTCATGAAGGTTGGCTTAGCAGCTCATATTCTTTTAACCGAACCAAAAGTTGAGGATAAGACACCCCAATCGCCGACATAAAGAAAGTTCGGTCTTTCTCCATTCTCAAAGGAAATGCGCGGTGAATCAAGGAATAGCAGTGAGTATCAGTGAGCAGCTCGAAGAATTGAAAGCGAGAGGTTCCAAAGCCGCCGCAGCTCAGTTAATCATGCCTGCGCTCGATCTTCGAAAGGGCGAGAATCCAGCGTTCCAAACGGCTATGGAAGAATTCGCCGAGCACGCCTATTGCGGCTATCTCTTCTTCGGCGGCGACTGCGATCAAATCGCGAGGATCACTCGCTCCCTTCGGAGTATCGCCGAGCAAGAAAATTCCCCGCGCCCTGTTTTTACTTGTGATGTGGAAAGAGGGCTCGGCCAGATTGTCGCCGGAGGCAATCTCTTCCCTCCTTTTGAGGCTATCGCAGCCTGTGATAAGGCCGCCGATAAGGCTCAGGCCATGGGGGAAGCGATCGCTCGGGAGTGCCTCGCGGTCGGTATCGATTGGCTCTTTAGCCCCGTGGCCGACCTCGCCGACGTGGACGCGAATCCCATTGTTGGCTCTCGCTCCTTTGGCGCCGTCCCTGAAACCGTGGGAGACATGGTCTCGGCATTCGTGAAAGGCGTTGAGGGCACCGGAGCGCTGTCCTGCGTGAAGCACTTCCCCGGCCACGGCGGCACCATTGAAGACAGCCACGATAGCCTCCCAAAGGTTCAACACGACCGCCAACGTCTCATTAATCGCGACCTAAAGCCTTTTGCGCAAGCGTTCGATGCTGGCGCGTCGTCTCTAATGACCGCCCATGTGGCTTATCCAACCCTCGGTCATCCGAGCTT
>JARGOJ010001313.1 GCA_029210225.1 Planctomycetota bacterium | reverse complement strand
TTTATCTATTGATCTTAGGAGACGTGGATTTGCGCTCGGCCCAAGGCAGACACTAAGAAGCTATGAGGATAAAGCCTTTCGAAATACCAGAGCTTCGCAAAGTAAAAGCCAATAGGGCTGGCCTCAATCTTTGTCCCATTCTTAGTTGCGCTATGAATCCAAGAGATGACTTTCTTCATGGCCTCATTCATAGCGTCTGAGGGTTTGGGATTGGACGCGAGGCCATCAAGGGCGAGAGCGCTCTCTTCAAGGGAAGAGGGCGTTCCAGTACCTCCGCCCCATCCTCCGTCTGGATTTTGAACCGAGAGCAGCCAATTCTCTGCTTTCTCAATCATTGAAGTGACCCCAGTGTGGTCACGATATTGATTGAGGGCGAGGAGGACGCGTCCGGTTCCGTAGACAGGGTTCTCTTCGACTTCTAAATACTGATTGCCAAACCACAGCGGGACGAAGCTCCCGCTTGGCGCTTGTTGTTTCTGAAGAAAACGCAGTCCTTTGGTCACAGCCTTTTGAACTCGCTGCTTCAAAGCTGGAGCGAGCTTGTCTTGCCAGTGAGACCAAGCGAGCAGAGCGTGGGCGGTGAGGTCTTGACTGCTGCGGTCGAAGGGGAGCTTACCCCATCCTCGGCAAAAGGTGGCGATGCCCCCATCACCATTCTGAAGTCCCATGAGCCAGTGAATACCAGCGCTGGCAGATTCAATCGCGATGTCATCAATGGGCCCGAGCTTTGTCAGGGCAATAAGCGCCCCTGCGGTGTCGTCGGCGTCTGGCACTCCCCCAGGCAAATCGGTCCACGCCCAGCCTCCGGGAGGGGCGTCCGTGTAGGGATGTCGGACCCTATACTGTTGGTCGAGCAGCCACTTTCGTAGTGACTGGCGGTTAGTTTCGGGTAATTGACTTTCGAAGTCAGATGATTGAGAGAGGGCTTTGATAGAGAGAGTCGTGACCCAGGTCGCCAAGTTTGTATCAATGGGCCAGCTACCGTCTTCGCGGACGGAGTCAATTAAGAACTCGACTCCTTTCTTTACGACAGGATGCTCTTCTAGGTCGCATGAAATAAGGCTCATGGAGACGAAGCTCGTGAGCGGGGTCGCTTCTAAAAATCCGCCGTTGCTCGGTTGAACTTCGGAGAGCACTGTTAAGGTTCTTTTTCTGGTGAGTCTGCGCGCCAAGTTCCCAATAGGATTGAGATTCGGGCAGTGTTTATAGCGAACCTGTCCAATGGCAATCAACGCGGGAATGGCATAGCTGACGACGGGGAGGCGCATCCATCGAAACCACTCTTTGGGGCAAGCGGCAAATTGAAAGGGCAATTGCGGGACGCGCTTCCAGCCGCTCTTCCCTTCACCGAGGCGACCTGCGAGGGCCAGGGTCATGAGAATAGGGACTGAGAAGGTCTTATCTTTGCCGTAGCGATCAATGATGGCTCTTTGCAGGGTCGCGGGGGATAAATCTCCGGCCGCTTTCGTCATCCACGCTTCGACCTTTGTTCTTGATTCACTGAATTGCTTTTCGGTGTCGCAGATGCAAAGGGCCGCCCAGCAGAGCGCGGTTGTGCTGATATTGCTGAAGCTTAAGACGGTGTCACCAAATCCGCCGTCGTCATTCTGAGTTTTGGCGAGCCATTTCATCCCGCCGTTCACAAGCTCTTTTAGTGTCACTGACTCTGGGGGTTTTGATTTCTTGCTCTTTAACTGAAGGGCAATGCAGGCAACGGCTGTAGAGAGGGCGCTGCTGGATAATTCTCCGACCCAGTAGCCATCTTTATGGCGTTCATTGAGGAGATTGGCGCTCAAATTAGAGAGCGTCGATTGAAGAGTCTCTGAGATCACTAAATAATCCTAATTAATACATCACTGGAAATTGATTAAAGGCTTAAGTGACCGAGGGCGAGGAGTGCGTAGTAGGTGTATTCGCAGTCGATGTGGTCGTCGCTCCATTGACCAAAAAAACCGCCTCTATTGGTCCATAGACTATCAATGAAATCTAAACAGGGCTCTTTTATCTCTTCCATTGAGACCTTCATGATCGCGAGTG
>JARGOJ010000221.1 GCA_029210225.1 Planctomycetota bacterium | reverse complement strand
ACGTCCAGGTCCGCCCGAGCCCTGACGGACGTCTGATCTTCAGTTATTTCAAGGTGGCGACTCGAAAGTCTTTGAAGGGGAAGTCGCAGGGGATCGAAGTGATCCGTGTCTTAGGGGGGAAGATCCCCGGACGCCCAAGCCTGGAAGCCTCTCACCAACCTGAGCTCAAGCCAGGGGACGAAGGCATCTTCTTCATCGATGATGATCCGAAGCTCTGGACCAACCTCGTCGGGAGCGCTCAGGGTTTTCTCAGGATCACCCGTCCTTCTCCGACAGATAGCTCACTCAAGGACGGTTTCGGCGAGCCTATTTTTGGTGTCGACGGGGATCATCGCTTTCAATCTTCCCAATCCAGCTCCACCCCGAGCAAAGCGAAGCCTCTCAATGAATCGGAGCTGGTCTCCGAGATTCAGAAGCAAATTCGCTGATTGTGAGACCGGCGGAATCACTTGCCCTTTGCAAATCTGAAAAAGACAGTGTCATTCGTACAAGGTCTTTGACCTCTGGGGAATCCCAGTCGTAGAGCCAGTGGCGCTTTCATTGGACCTCCGAGCAAAAGAGAAACTCTTTCGCCTTTTGGCTGCCTATTTGCTTAAGTGTGGCGGATAAGATTTCCTGGATGAATTAGTCAGTTTGAAACAAGGAACCTAAGAACCATGTTTAACAAGATCTCCCTACCTCTCGCGCTAGGCGCAGCACTATTTGCTTTCAGCAGCACCGCAACCGCCCAAGACAATCCAACTCCTCCCCCACCACCCAAAGCCGAGCCCCAAGAGCCTCCTGCTCCTAAAGCAAAGCCTCAAGATCGCCCTGAGCGTCCTCGCGGAGAGCGTCCTCGTGGAGAACGTCGTCGTCGCGGTGGTGGTATGGAAGACTTGAACCTGACTGATACTCAGAAAGCCAAAATGGAAGCCGCGATGAAGGCCTACCGAGACGCGATTGCTGGAGCTCGTGAAAGCGGCGACTGGGCGAAGATGAGCGAAGCTCGCAAGACCTACCAGAAGATCGTTGAAGATATTCTGACGGACGAGCAAAAGAAGAAGAGAGACGAAGCCAATAAGAATCGTGGCGGTCGTGACGGTGCTCGTGGAGAAGGTCGTGGCCGCGGTGGCCGTGGAGAAGGTGGACGTGGATTCGGCCGTGGTGGACGCGGTGAAGGTGGACGTGGTCGTCGTGGAAACCCAGAGGACCGCGACAATCGTACCATCGAAGAAGTTAAGAAATCTCTCTTCCTCAGCAAGACTCAAGAGGCGCCTGTTGTCGCTGCTCTCAAGAAGGTTCTCACTGAGCGTCGGAAGTCACGCGAAGCTGTTGACACCAATCGACGCGCTCTTTTGAAATCCCTCAAAGATGGGATCAAAAAAGAAGAGGCAAACACCAAGTTGGCCGAGTACCGTAAAGCTCGCTCCGATTCAGAAGCTGCTATCAAGAAGCTCGAAGCAGAGCTTACTGGGCAGTTGGACGACCTTCAAAAGGCCAAGCTGGTTGCAATGGGAATCATTAAGTGATTCTCAGTTGAGAAAGATAGGAAGTTGTTGAGATGAAAAAAACACTCGGCATGAGCGTCGTCATGTTCCTCTTAGGAGCCTTTGTCGTCGGCTCGACAGTCATGTTCATGAACGAATCTAAGGACAAAGATACAGAGACCCAACAAGCGTCTTCTGGGGTGTCCCGGGCCAAGTTCAACGAACTCAAAAAAGAAGTCGCACGGCTTAGCGGCGAAATGGACAAGGTCAAAGATGAAATCTTGGTCCTGACCGCTCGCACTCGCCGTCCAGATCCCAAGAAAACCACACCCCTCTCCGTTCCAGAACCAACAAAGGCCGACTTGAACCTCGTCAATATGGCGAAGCGTCTTTCTGCGTTGGAGAGCAACGTAGACAAAATCTCCAAGCCACTCAGTGCGATGACTCTCGCCGAGCTTATGGAGAAGTTCAACGAATCTTTGATGGCCAAAGATGGCAAGACCTGCGTCGCTGTCATGGGTGCGATCTCCAAGCTTGATCCTCCTGACTTTGCCGCCCTCGCTCAATGCTATAGCGACATGCACGAGGCCAAGTGGCTCGGGCTTGGGCGCTTTGATCGTCGCGGATATGGCAACGAGAAGCTCTACACATGGGCGCTGACAAACCCAAGCATCGGAATCTCCGGTGAAGCTGCCGACGCCTTCTTGCAGGAAGCCCTCAACGGTTATCGCCGCTCTGAGCGCGACGAGAAGAAGCGCGTTGTTGTGATCTCACAGTTCCTCGCAAGTCTCCCCGCTGCCAAGCCTTTGACCGAAGAGCAAAAGGCTGCTCAAAACACTGGCCGTGGTGGTCGTGGTGGTCGTGGTGGCCGCGGTGGCCGTGGCGGTTTTGGAGGCTTCGGTGGCGGGTCCTCAGACATCTATCGTGCGGCGCTCTCGACTCTGACTCGCAGCCGCGAGCCTGAAGCACTCAAAGCCCTCAACTCTGTCTTTGGAAACTCTTCCAACCCTTCAGACGTTCGCATTACAGCTTTGAACGCTTTGGCCCGGGATAAAGACACAGGCAAGCAAGTCGTCGATCAAGGTCTCAAAGACTCCAATGATGAGGTTCGGAAAGCCGCTGAGTTACTCGCTCAGAAGACGTCCTCACCTGTCACTGGATACTTGATTACTGCTGTGACACCTGATTCTGTGGCCGCAAAGGCTGGCCTCACCGCCGGTCAAGTGATCACAGCGATCAACAACCAACCGGTGACTGATGGCCGCTCTATCCAGCGTATGCTGGGTGGTCGTGGCGGTCGCGGTGGTCGCGGCGGTCGCGGTGGTCGCGGCGGGGAAACAACACCCGCTCCAACCACTCCTTCTGCAGACCTTACCCTCACGATTTACGACAACGGCGCGACGCGCTCGATAACCGTAAAGAACGAAGGCCGCCTCGGAATCAATGGACAAGGTGTGAAAGCCTCCAACTAGATTTTGAAGCAAAGCCTTATCAAATCGGGGACAATCAGGAGAATCCTGTTTGTCCCCGCTTTGCGTTAACTCCTAGAGGATGATCATTGATTTCATTCGATCACGCGAGCGGCCTCGCCTGGCCTCACTTCACTCTGCTTCAGAGCCGCCATATCTCACAATTGAAGTCTCTTGGTCGGCCGCTCTCCTCACTGATACTCGTTGAAACAGCCCGGCGCTCAGATCACTGGCTCTTTGTCTATCAATCCGAAACCCTGGCGAGCTTCGAGGCGATCCTTCACAAGACCGCCGGAGCCATCTTTGTCACCGACTGGGGCCTCGTTGGGGAGCTACCGCGGACGGCCGCGTCTATCTATCAAGGTTTGCCTGAGCCCATGCTCGACAATCCAATGCTCCAGGTGAACGAGCAGGTTGATCGCCTCTTTGTTGAGGACTGACAGGGCTGCCCGATTGTCCGTTGAACTAATTAAGGCGAAGTCTATGCTCGGGACCCAGGCTGTGATTCACTGCTAGAATAGTGGCAAGAATCAATCTCTCAATTTGGAAGGCGTCGTGAGAAGCATGGGTGAAAAAGATCGCCACTTCGATGGCCACGAGCATCGCTTTGCCATCACAAGACCCACTAGGGACGACCCTACCTTGGTGCTTTGCCCTCAATGCCAAGGATTGGGGAAGGTCTTCCCGGCGCCTCTTGATTCGGCTCAAGTTCAGTTTGGATGTTCAAGCTGCGGCCTCTCAAAACGGCGAGAGCCACAAAGCCGATTATTTCAGTGGCAGTCTTCCGACCCCACAGACAGTTACTTTGGCTACTCCCTATGGCTCAACATCCCCTGTTGTGGCGAGCGCCTCTGGGTCTTCAATCGCCGCCATTGGGATTTGCTTTTCAGCTATGTGAAAGCGGAGCACCGAGAGCGAGCCCAAGGCGAGTATGGTTGGCGCAACGCCTCCATTGTCAGCCGCCTTCCCCCTTGGATCAGCTCAAAAAAGAACCGTGAGGTCGTGGTGAAAGCCCTTCTCACGCTCAAGGAGAAGGCGCTCTGGGGAGAATGAAGTCCGAGCGCTGGGTTAACGAGAAAGAGCCAGAAAGCTAGGCTTCCGGCTCTTTGAAGAACAACGAAGGACGCTGGGGGAGAGCTTACTTCACAAGGAAGACTCGTGGCCTTGCGTCTCCTCTGAGTGAAGTCCGCTGCGGGGCGATGTGATCGCTGGCTTCCCGGCCGTCCCCGAGGCAGACTGAAATGTGGCCGTTAGGGCTGCGGGCTGTTTTGCGCCAGACGATAATGGCTCCTGGTGGGAGAGTCTTCAAGGACGAGCCAGAAGCTTTGATCTCTTTGAATTTCGGGTGTCTGGCCAATTGATCGGCCGCCATGTAGGCCGACATGCCGTAGAGGAAGCGACCAATCACTTGATCGACGGCGTCAGCGACTCCAGCGTAGCACTTACCAAAGGTATTCCGGCTGCGAGCAATGCGAGCGGCGGCGGCGGCGAGAGACTTACCGAGCTGAGTCGGGGCGTTCGCGGCTGGCTTAGGAGCGGGTTTTGGAGCAGGCTTGGGAGCGGCAGCGACAGGCTTGGGAGCCGCAGGCTTGGGAGTGCTTACGCTTGGAGTTGAGGGTTTTGGAGCGGGGCTTGTGACGGGTGTGGCAGGAGGAATAGGGAGGGTCTTGCTGGGATCAATGAGATTTGATTCAGGCTCGACAATGTCCTCTATGTCGTTCACTCCGGCTTGCTCTTTGAGCATCTTGTAGGTCTTTGAGTCGAGGCGTCCGGTGATCGGCAGTTTGTTTTTTCGTTGGAAGGAGCGGAGGGCGGAGCGAGTTCTCCAGTCGTAGGTGGAGTTCTTTTTCTTTAGAAAGCCCAGCTTCTCCAGCATCTCTTGAAGAGCTAAGACATGGCGACTTTGCTCTTTAATGATCAGCGCCTTCTGCTCTTCAAGGCGCTTCTCCAATTCTTTGGCCGCTTTAATAAATGCGCTTAGTTCCGGAGCTAAGTTTTTGCCTATACGAACTTCGTCCGCGCTGCTGCTCTTTTCGCCCCGGCTTGTTTTGAGGTGGCCGAGCATGCTGAGGCTGTTTTTAGAGCTTGTTGAGGGAATGGTCGCGGTGGGGTTTTTTGAAATTGTGTTCGAAGATTTAGCGGCGCTCTTCCAGGCCTCAATTTTTTTCAGGGCTTCACGGCGCCTTTTCTCTGAAGGGAGGATGGGGCTTCCGGTCAGGCCGTCTTGTGCGTGGGCCACGCCAGCGCTAAGGATAATTGTGAGCAATAAAACAGTCGATCTCATAGTTCTTTCCTCTTTCTTTCTTACGTTCTGAAAGGGGATTACCCGCAGAGGGACTTTTTCATTTTGAGAATCTGAGTTTTTCTCAATTCTTTTTTTGATGACCGGAAAATTGCGCCAGGAATCGCCTTTGCTAGGACGCAGAAGCTATATGAGATGGCTTTTCAATGAGGGGGAATGAGAATTGCGGAATGAGGATTCAAAGCTTCTTGAGGCGCTTCTCAATGGTTTTAAGGATCTTCTTCTTGGTCTTGAGGGGTTTCTCTTTGTCCTTCTCATCCTTTTTGAACTTTCGCGTCTTTATGCGTAGGTAGATGGACTTGGCCTCTTCTTTTAACTCCATCGCTTCGTAGAGACGCCCCAGCTCAAGTTTGAAGCTGTCCATTTTATTGAGTTGCTCTTGTTGCTCGGAGCGAATCTTCTTGGGCTTCTGTTCGATCGAGTGGATAGCGCGAGCGATATGGAGACTCGCTTGAGCGAGCTTGCCTTGCTTCTCTCTGAGCAGGGCCATGGTTTCGTAGAAGATCGTGTCTTCGGGGAGAGGGCGAGCCTTGGGGTGGTGGAACTGGACCTCAGGGTTAATCAAGCTTAAGGCCCGATATCCCGCTTCGACTCCTTCTTTCAATAGCTCGGGTTCTTCGGCGAGGGCGATGGCTCGGGCCAGACGTTCCCAGCGATAGGCGTGAAGGGAAGGACGCGCGCCCTGGCGGAGGAAAGGGATGGCCTCTTTGTAGCTGTCCTTTCTGCAGTAAATCTCGCCACGGACGTAGTTGAGACGTCCATCTTCAGGTTCAATCGCAAGACCTGTCTCGGCGACCTTCGTGGCCTCGACCAGCTTGTTTTCAAAGAGCAGCGCCTCGGCGAGGCAGCCAAGGCCAATGGCGTCGTTCGGATGCTCTTTAAGTAGGGCCCGAGCGTCCTTCTCTACATCGTCAAACCTGGAGATGATCAAGCCGCCTCTCGCTGAGTATTGCAGGGCTTGGCGTGGGGTGAGGGACACGTTCTGGCTCATGCTTTGGAGCGCCTCGACAAATTTTTCATACTCGCCATGGCGCCATAGCTGTTTCATTCGGCTGACCGCGTCAATCTCATAGACTCGGGGCGCAAAGCTCCAAACAGCCTTGGTTGAGGCGACGAGCAAGTCGCGAGCGGCGTAGTCGGAGATAAGGTGGCTCATTCGCGAGAGTTCAATCCAGGCATCAATGGGATAAAGGGCCGAGGCTTTCTTATAGTCTTTGCGTGCGTCAGCGAAGCGCCCCATGCGTGCGAAAATTTCGGCCCGGTATATGAAGAGCCAATGAGCACTCGGATCGACAGCAATCGCCGAATCGAAAGACTCTTTCTGTTGCTTTAAGGGATTGGCCTTTGGGCTTTGGGTCAACATAGTCCGGAGCGCGAAGAGCTTGGTGAGGGTCTTCGCGTTGCCGGTCAATTGCCGAGTCATGGCGCCCGACTCTTTTAGATAGGTATTAATGAGCGTGAGGGCGACTTCACCCTGGTCTTTTCGGATAAGGGCTCGGGCCTGATAAAGGACCTTCTTCGACGGATTAAATTTGAGCCTGACTCCCTTATAGATTCCGCTCTTTTGTTTCTTGAAGAGCTCAATGAGGCGCTCGGGTTCGCGGCTGATATACATTTCGGCGAGGGAGTCGTCGAGGAAAGCTTGGATTTCAATGAGGGTTCTATCTATGGAATCTGCTTCTTGCTTCAGCTTAATGCTTGCCTGAATGAACTGATCGTTAAGCGCCGACTGGAGTTTTTGAATTTCGGTGTCGACGGAGATTCCAGATTGTTCCAATTCTTTCGCTTGGGTCGAGAGCGTTTCAATTTTACTTTTGAGTGTTTGAATGGCGCTGCGAATCTTCGATTGATTATCTTCTTTCGTTAACTCAGCAATCACGGAGTCGACGCCTTGAACACCCAATTCAGCGCGATTCTCACCTTGCCTTAAGAACTTATGGCGATCTGTTAATTCGTCGATGTCCAAAGCGCTCGTTGCTTTGTCAGCGAAGTTTTGCGCCTGTCGTAGGGGCTCATCCAATTTTTGATTTTGTTTGCGAAGTTCAATGATGAAATCTGTTTCAGTGTTTGCGAGGTCAAGGCTTATCTTCTTCGTATTGGCTTTCAGTGATTTCTCGGAGGCGACGTGCTCTAAGTTGCGCGTGACGCTCTCCGAATAAATGAGCGCCCCGGCGATGAGGCCGACAGTGACGGTCAGTAATATTAAATAGATAGAGTAAGACCGAGCGACGCGCTTGACTGCCTCGCCAAAGCTCTCTTTATAGGCGCTGGTCATCCGTCCGTCGAGGAACGCCTCGATGTCTGCCGCGAAGGCGAGGGCGTCGTCGTAGCGGCGCATGGGATTGCGTGCCATGGCTTTGGAGACAATAGACTCTAAGGCGGGATGAATATCTAAGTTTGGCGCCGCGACCCGGGGCCGTGGTGGAGGACCCTTGAAGAGCGCGTTGAGGACAGAGACGGTGTTTCCATTGTACGGGCGCTTGTAAGTGAGAAGCTCATAGAGAATGGCGCCGAGGGAATAGATGTCAGCGCGGGTGTCAACGTTCGCCGGGTCATCCGCTTGCTCGGGAGACATGTAAATCGGCGTGCCGACAATAGAACCTTCTTGTGTTAAGTCGGCGGCGCTCTCTTCTAAATCGGTGGCACGGACCATTGATTGGAATTGCTTCTTTTTGGATAGGGAGAAGTCGCTGCTCACTGAGTCGCCTTCATTAAAGGCTTTGGCGAGACCCCAGTCCATGACCAGAACCTCGTCTTCCTGACCGACCATGATGTTTGCAGGCTTTAAGTCTCGGTGTAGAAAGCCCGCCTTATGGGCGTAGGCCATGGCCTCGCAGATCTTCAAGAAGAGGCGGAGGACCCGGCGTTGAGAATACTTCTTAGTGAACGACGGCTTGCCTTTGGCGACGCCTTGAATGACCTCGTGGAGGTTTAATCCGTCAACGAGCTTCATGGCCATGAAGAGGTTTTGCTCTTCATCTTGACCGAGCTCATGGACAGGGACGATATTGGGGTGAGCCAGACATCCTGTAATTTGAGCTTCTTCAATAAATCGTTTACGAAGGGTCTCATTGTCTTTGCTGAGCAGTGATTTTACAGCAAGCTCGCGATTGAGCCATTGATCGCGCGCTTCGACCACCTGACCCATGGCCCCAGCGCCGATTTTCTTTTTAATCTCGTAACGGCCAGCGAGTTGTTTATTCACTTCATTCATGGTGAATCCCCGCCTTTCACGCCCCAAAGATAGATTTCTTGAGGAACCCAATAACGGCGAGGCCAGAGTTCTTGAACGGCGTCAAAGCCTGAGAATTGCTCAGCGAGCTTGGGGCGTTGCTGAGCTTTTAATCGCTCAATAATTAATTGTTGAGCCTCATAAGCGAAGCGCTCAGTGTGATGATAGGTATTCATAGACGCCCAGCTCTTCATGAGAATGTGATGGGTGCCAGTGTTGTTTGGGAACGACCTCAATTGACTTCGGCAGTATCCAAGCCAAGCGATGTGATCGACAGTCTCTCTAAATCTCGGTGGACGTTGATCGAGAGAGAAGCCGCCGTTGAAACGAAAGATATCGGAATCAATAGCTTTCTTCATGCGGCTTGACAAGGCAATGCGCCCAGCGAGCACAAACTTAATGCTTGCGACATCTTTCACCCCGGGTTTTATTGGCGGAACAAGCTTTTGAGAGAGACTATAAATGATGTCTTGAGCGGCTTCCGGCTGGCGTAAGAAATTAGCCAAGTCGCAATAGGCCTGTGCGCCGGAGTTATATTGCAGTGAGTTCAGGCCGAATTGTAAATGGGTCCGAGTTTCTTCGAGGTTGCCCGCTTTGGCGATTTCCCTTGCCTTAAGGAAAGCCCAGGAGCTTCTTTCGGATCGGTTCACTTCTTTTGAAGAGTTGGGGAGCATAGTTTTTAGACCGCGAGCAAAGGCGCTTCGACCACGCATGAGCTGGGCTGTTGAGAGAGTCCCCGCAGACAAGTTTGAAGCGATGCTGTCATTCTTGAATATTCGATCGATGAAGACTCCAGCGCCCGCGGGATGCTGAAGGCTTTCAAGCAGACCGGCAGAAGACAGGAGGGGCCTGGGACGGAACAGGGTATGAATGGAGTCGAGGATGCGGCCGTAGAGGTAACCGTTGACCCAGCGCCAACTGGCGTGACGCCCCCACTTCTCATTCCAAAGTAACAGGAGCCGGACCATGGGGCTTGGGTCGCTTGGGTCGATGGAGTAGGCGGTCGCGTAATCGAGGATGCTCTGCTTCCAGTTGTCTGAAGCGCCGTCTTTATAATAACCCCAGCCCGAGTGAACGCGGTGACAACGGCCCCGGAGCACGTAGTAAGACGCGACCGGGTAAGGATAGCCGGAGTTTGCAATTCGCTTAATCTCGACGAGATATTTCTCGGCCTTCTTTCGCAGGGCTCTTTGTTTCTTCTTACGCTTTTTCAATCGCGGGTCCAGCAGTGAGAAGAACTCCTTTTCGAGCTCAGCGATCTTCTTTTGATATTGAGCGAAGAGCGCAAAAGATTTATCTTCCGGAGCTTTTAATTGCTCCAATTCACGGAGCGCAAACTTCTCTTCGTCCTCGAGACCCGCACGACGACTCGACAGGAATCGACCGAGCAAGGCTTCGGTCTGATTGGATGGAGTGAGAATGCTCGACAGTTTTTTGTAGTCTTTTAGCGCTGCGACAGGGTCTGTTTTTTGGGCGTGTCTTAAATGCCAATTCGCCCGAGTGCGGTAGAAATGTTGTCGCAGTTTAATCAGTGTATTGGGGGCTTCGGTCGGGCGCGCTTGCACATGAGCGAGGGCTTCATTGAATAGAGATATGACTTGTCGGTCGATGTCCAGATTGTCAGGAGTCGCTTGAGCGCTCGCAAAGAGAGCTTTGTCAATTGTCTTTTTGAATTCTCGGCGCCGAGTTAACAGACTTGAGAATTGAACTTTGGACTTCTGCTTCTTTTCAATTGCCTTCTCTAATTTGCCGACGGAGTCTTCAGTCTTTTGTGTTTCGCTCTCCAATTCAGCGATGTGTTGATATTGGGTGAAAGACTTATTGGCGGTTACGAGACCTAATAGAACAAGGATCACCCCGAAGATTGAGACGGCGGTCGACAGCTTGGGGTTTTTCTTAAAGGATCGAACGAGGCTTTGTAGGCCAGAATCAGCGGAGGCCTCGACACCTTCACCGTCCAAATAGCGCCGGACATCTTCTTGTAAACTGGAGACGTTGCTGTAGCGCTCGGAGGGGTCGAGGGCGAGAGCTTTCTTTGTAATCGCGATCAATTCTCGGGGCAGCGCTTGACCAAAGAGGCGGACCTCATCTAAATCGTCTTTAACTCCAATACGAGAGACTCGGGGGGCGTTCTTACAGAGCATCACGTGAAGAAAGGCGCCGAGTCCCCAAACGTCGGTGGTGATGCTCGCTTCGCCGTTCTCTATAAGCTCGGGGGCTCGGGGCCAAGCCTTCTTCCCGTCTCCGTCAGCGACGGGCGGCGACGAGCAGGCTTCAAGAACATCCTTTGAGGCGTGGCTCAGGGACACGGCTTTGTGCCAACCAGAGACCCAAATCTCACCAAACTCTCCGAGGACAATCACGTGAGGGTTGATATCGGTGTGAACAATGCCTCGGCTGTGAGCGTGAACCATCGCTGAGCTGATCGCT
>JARGOJ010000220.1 GCA_029210225.1 Planctomycetota bacterium | reverse complement strand
CTATTTGGAGTTTATTTTGCTGCTCTTGTAAATTGTTTTCTCGCTGATCAAGGTCTCCAGGTGCCTTTGAAAGCTTAATCCGGAGACATTTCAATCGTTCTTCCACACCCTCAATATCACAAAGAACGCTCTCTCTATTCACCGTGGTATGACTTCCAATGGATGGCCATAGCTCTTCTTGAAGCTGCAGGCGCATCAACGATCGCTCTTTAACTAAGAGATTTCGATATCTAGACGACCACTCACGCTCTTTTTCAATGAGTTTATTGAGACGGATTGGGCATTGTTGCCCGAGCCAATCCTCACGCAAGAATTGAAGACTATTGAGGAAGTCATTAAACTCAGCCTCGACCGCACGAAATTTAGTCGTCTCAATTACGATCAATTCCTGGAGTGATTCTCGTTCTCGGAGTTTCCCGAGGATATTTTGGAGCCGCTGCTTCTCTCCAAAGGCATCTTGCAGCTGCCCTTCTATTTCCTCCCGAGAAGATCGACTCAGGCTAAGCTCTAAAAGAGCTTGATCAATTTTCTGTCTCGCGCATTTCTTTTCAGAGAGCGCATTAGTGAGGATCCTTTGTTCATTCTCTAGATCGGTCAGTTTTAATCTTTGCAGTTCAAGATCTTCGGCGCGACTCAGCAAAGATTGAACGGCGAACAACTCTTCGCCCTTTACTTTCACGGCCTCAATATAAGGATTGACTTTGACCTGCAACCCAATAATTTGCTTCTTCTCATTGAGCTTGCGAATGATCTCTTGATACTCTTTTTCGAAGCTAATGGAGGCCATCTCTAGTTTCACGAGAAAATGATACTGCGCCCTAAGGGGGTTCGCTTTGGCTGCATTCGCGAGGCGCGTACGACTCAAATCAAAAGCAGGCTTCTTCTCTAAGAGCGCGTCCAACTGAGTTTTGGATTCTCTGTGGTCCTCCCAGGCTCGAAGCTCAACCCGAGCTTTTTCAAGGGTCTCTTGCCATTGCACGGTTTTTCCCCGCAAGATCTTCAATTGTTCGTCGCTTCTTTTTAACTGCCGCTTCTCTTCAGTGAGCTTGCTTCTTAATTCTTCGAGGCTCTCAACATTTCGGGCGTGAAGTATTTCTGACTTCTGCTGTTTAAACGACTCAAGCTCGTCCTTTAATTCCTTCGCTTGCTGCTTTAAGTGCTCTTCCAGAGACCGGTAGATATGGGTATGAAAGAGTGACTGAAGGATTTGCTCACGGTCTTTGGAGGGCGCAAGCAATAAACGACGAAAGCTGCCTTGGGGCAATAAAACAACCTGACGGAATTGATCGGCTTTGAAGCCAAAGAGCTCTTCTATCTTCTCAGTCACCTTGGTCCATTGATCGCCGAGGATAGCCTTCTCGGTGCCATCAGGATTCATTTCAAAGAGCGTGGCGGCGTTTCTCTCAAGGGTCGTTCCTTCGCCACGTTTCTTCTGCCGCTCCTGCTCAGGGCGTCGAGTGACGCGATAGCGCTTGGCTCCCAGAGAGAAGTCGAAAGTGACCTCCGTCATGGCGGAAGAGAGCGCGTGATCACTGCGCATTTGCCGGCCCTTACGATCACCGGAGCTGACGCCATATAGGGCATAGCTGATGGCGTCGAGGATGGTCGTCTTCCCCGATCCTGTCCGTCCGTGAATGAGGAAGAGAGAGCGATCACCGAGCTTTGAGAAGTCGATGACCTGTTTCTTCGCATAGGGGCCAAAGGCGCTCAGAGTGATCTTCAGAGGCTTCAAAAGAGGACCTCTCTTTCCTGAGAGTTTCGCTGCCGGATGATTGAGGTGAAGAGGCTTTTTTCGTCCTCATTCATCTCGTCTCCTGTTACTTCTTTGAAGAAGTGAGTGAACAAGTCACTCGCTCCCAGTGTTTGATGTTTCTTCTCCTGGCGGGGCCCCTGACTCTCCGGAATGTATGAGAGTTTGGGGCGCTCAATGTGAAGCAAGTGCGGATAGAATTCCCGCAGGCGAGTCATGGCTTCGAGAATTGGACCTCTATCGAGGAGAGTGATTTTTAGGTAGTCGTGACGGTGAGGGTAGGCTTCTCCGTTTTGGAGAAGGTCTTCGAAGATCCCTTCAAGGCAACGAACATCACGTCGGGGTGTGAGATGGATCCGCTCGACATGACAATCCCCGTGCGCATCCATATCGACCAAGCTGATTCCCTTAGTTTCCGAGGCTTCGCCGAAGGAGTACTTTAAGAGGGAGCCTGGGTAGTGAACTCGGCCCTGCCCAAGGACCTGAGGCAAATGGAGATGCCCCAGGGCTGTGTAATTGAAATCTTTGAAGTGCTGAAGGCGAACCCGACCATCGTCCCAGACTGATAAAGGACGCTCCGATTCGCTGATCTGCCCCCCCTCACTGTGGAGATGGCCAACCAAAATGGACCGTTGCTCCGGCGCTTGGACGAAGGTCTTCAACAAGGCGCCGACCGCTTGATCTTGAGTTTTGATGCTCGGATCTCCCAGGGCTTCCCGAGCGTATCCTGGCTCGCAATAGGGCAAGGTATGAACGGCGACAGAGCCCCATTTATCGCGGATGAGAAGTGGCTTTGTCTTGAGAGAGAGGGGCCCGGCGACGGTCACCTTATGATTCTGAAACAACCTCGAACCAAAGCCCAAACGATGAGGACTGTCATGATTTCCGGCGATCAAGACAACCGGGACTCCCAGCTCGACCGCCAGCTTCGTTAGGACTTCATCAAGGAGTTGAACCGCCGCCGCTGGAGGCACGGAGCGATCATAGATATCCCCGGCGATGATCACGGCGTCGACCTTGGAATCGGCGACTAGCTTCACGAAGTCATCGAGAATGTAAGACTGATCATCAGTGAGATGAAGGCCATGGAAAAGGCGGCCAAGATGCCAATCGGCGCTATGAATAAATCTCATAGCAATATGCTAACAAAAACCTAACAGGCATCTGTAAAAAAACGGCGCCTTTCTCTTGCTTCGCCCTCGGACCTTTATTTTTGTGTGAGTTCTTGGACAGCCATATTTTTCAGGCGCTTTGTTTCTCCACGTGAAGCACTTTAGAAAGGACCTACGGCCTCTAACTTTTGGATATTACAGGGGGAGCTGATCTTTGCTTTGCTTTCTCTCTCAGTCTTTCATTACTATGTCCTCGGAGGAAAATCACCGTGGATGAAAATGCGCTCAGTGATGCATGGAAGAAGCTTGTCGAGGACGCCGACTCGACTGGGGTCAACCCTGCTCAGACTTGGAAGACGGGGAATCGGCTCATGGATTCCACGAGGACCCAGATCGGAGTGGCCGACCCCGCTGCCACTCTCGTCGCCAACCCTGACGCAAACACGAACGTTGGGCCCTCTCCGGCCATGGCCCGGAACCAGGGAGACTTGACTATTCGAGCTGGAGCTGGGAAGCAAACCCTGGCTTTACCAGTGATTCCCGAGAAGAACTTGGAGATCCTTGAAGAGATTGGCCGAGGCGGGATGGGCGCTGTCTATCGGGCCAAACAGACCCAACTTCGACGAATCGTCGCGGTCAAAACGAGCCATGTGAGCCCCAAGGGAGATATGGACTTCCTCTCCGAAGCCTTTATCACAGCCTATCTGGACCACCCTAACATCGCTCCGGTTCACGACCTTGCAGTCTCCGACGACAATCAACTCAAGCTCGTTATGAAGCTCGTCTCTGGGCAAAGCTGGAGAGACAGACTCGCGGCGGATACTTGCGTCGATGAGCTC
Organism: Planctomycetota bacterium; assembly: GCA_029210225.1. Lineage (GTDB taxonomy): Bacteria > Planctomycetota > J058 > J058 > JARGOJ01 > JARGOJ01. Next base: position 7,210 of record JARGOJ010000220.1, on the reverse strand, counting down.
TTGCACAGCGACCTCTTTGACGAGCACCTGATTATCCTCCAGCATGTCTGCCAGGCCGTCGGGTTTGCTCACTCCCGGGGCATCATCCACTGCGATTTAAAGCCAGACAACGTCATGCTCGGAGATTTCGGTGAGGTGCTGCTCATGGACTGGGGCGTGGCCCTTGATTTCCGCGACTCCGAGTCCATAACAGTCGAAGACGCACGCGCCCTCCATCGCTCGGCCGTCACCTCTCCCCGAGGAACTCCGGTCTATATGCCCGCTGAGTTAACCCTTGGCGCTGGAGATACTCTGGGTCCTTGGACAGACATCTACCTCTTGGGAGCCATCCTCTTTGAATTAATCACCGGTCGCCCTCCTCACATCGGCCGGAGCATGGCCGAGGTCCTAAAGAAGTCCCTTGGAGGTGAGCGTGCTGAATTGCCCTCGGGGACTCCTGAGGAGCTTCGGAGGATTGTGGAGAAGGCGCTTCATTCTGATGTTGAGCAGCGTTTTCAGAGCGCTGGAGAATTACGGACAGCGCTCATTGAGTTCCGTAAACATAGAGAGAGCCACTGGATCGCTGAGGCTGGCCGACAAACTCTAGTGGACTGTGAAAAAGTCATTAAGAGCAGCCCAAATTTAGATAGTCGCCTACGCAATGAAATGTATGCGGATTTCGCCGAGTCGGTGGCGTCTTTCAGACAGGCGCAGCGATTATGGCCCGACAATCTATTGGCAAAGAATGGCGAGTTTCAGGCGCGCCGAAGCTTGGCTCAATTCGCGTTAAGGAATGGCGACTTAGCCTTGGCCGAAGCCAATATTTCAAGGTTCTCAGAAGATCATACTGATCGATCCAGATTGCAATCGGATTTAAGCGCTGCCCTTGAGCTGGAGCTTCAAGAAAAACGGAATAAAACGTGGCTCAAAAAGGGCTTGGTCGCCAGTGTTGTGGCCATTGTTTTAGGCAGCTCCGCATCAGCCATCATCCTCGTTGAGAAAAACAACACACTCAACAGACAGAGCCAAATCGTCAGAGAGCAGAATAAGACTATTACACAAAAGTTGGGCATCATTGAGCTAACTTCTACAAAGCTGAAATCTGAAAAGAACAGAGCCATCAAAGCTGAAGAATCAGCCCTGAATCAATCTCGCAAAACTTATGAAGCTTACCGCTCTCTCGTTGTCGAGGTGAATGACAATCTTCAAGGCATTATGGGTCAGGGCGTCTATGACGCTCGCTTGAAGCTCTCCCAAATGGCACTAAAAGGATTGTCTACTGGCAACAAAGAAGGCACTTTACAGAACTCAGGAGAAACAAAAAATGTCTCGGCCGAGGCCTCACTCAACATCTCTCAGATACAAGCGAACTTAAAGCAAGACAAGGAGGCTCAAGAATCCATCGATAGGGTCTTCTCAATCTTGAAAGGCATCGAGAATGATCCGGAGGCTGATCGAATTCGTGCCCTTGGATATAAGACTTTGGCCACCATGGCCATGGCAAACAAAAACTTAGAAGCTGCAAAAGAGCATGCATTGAAGGGTCTGGCATTAAATGATCAGGCTAAAAGAGGCGCGAATCCCCGCGAGTTTTTTCGTCAGGTCACTGCGCCATTGCTTCTCTTCCTTGGTCAAATTTTCATGGAGGGTGGGGACAACCATCGAGCTTCCAAATACTACAAAGATATGCTCCAGATAAGTCGGCAATTTGTAAAACCTGGGACGGCAACACCAAATGAAACTGCCCTCGTGGCAAAGGCTCAAGTAAAGCTGGGCGTTACCTTGAGATTGTTGAGCCAACTCAAAGAGGCTGAGCCTCTCTTCAACTCTGCGAAGCAGAAATTTGACACACTCATTGCAGAGCGCCATCTATACCGAGATCACTATCATGGACTGATCAACACCTTATGCGGATTATCTGCCATTGAAGAATCTCGGGGCCAAAAGAAAAAGGGCATGGAATACACCCAGCAGGCATGGGAAATCGCTGAAAATTTACTCTTGATTGACGGGAACGATAAACAATCCCAGATTTGTTACGTGTTGGCTTTGGCCTCCCATGCATTTGCGCTACAGCACAATGGTCAATTCCAAGAAGCTTACAATCTGAATAAGCGCGGTTACAAGTATGCCAGGCACTTCGTAGAGACAGGCAATAAAACAAAGAAGATGCGCCGGTCCCTAGCAACTTTTCCCATGCAGATGGGACGAAACCTCTTCGATAAAAACAAGCATAAAGAAGCGCTCCCATTTCTCTCCGATGCCATCGAGGTTTTGGAGCAGCTATGCAAAGGCGACTCCGATAACACGCGCTCCTTGGAGAGCTTGATCTTAGCCTATAACGATCGCGCTCATGCCTACCAAAAGACTGATCAGCCTTTAAAGGCACAAGACAATTTTCTACGCGCGTTTGCTTTATTAGAGAAACTATCAAAGACAAAAAGAATGACTGCGCGGCGTCATCGCATCGCAGTCATGGTTGGCTCGAATACAGCGCGTTTCTTGAATCAGGCAGCGAAGCATCAGGAAGCGTTGAAGGCCTGCAAACGAGCGCTGGGGTATGCCTCTAATCTGATAAAACTCGAGCCGAAGAACGCACGCTCTCGAAGGATGCTCTCCGTTATTCTCTACGATATGGGAACAACCTGTCTTCAAATGAAAAAATACACAGAGGCCGCTGATTACTTTGAACAAGCGGCTAAAAATCATGAGTTCTTATTGAAGGCGGAGCCAGAGTTGAAGAGAGAGCAGGACATTTTTCTAAAGCGTGCGGCGCAAATGCGAGCGAAGGCTAAACAGTGATCTTTTGCAGTTGAAAACCTTCGTCCGCCGGGACTATTCCTTAATCCGCTTCAATTTGAACCCGGGCTTGGCAGTCGGGACAGATCGCAATAAAGCCAATATGGCTCTTCGGGATGTCGAAGATATGTTGGCTCTCACACTCGGCCTGAATACTGTTTGACTCCTCCGTGGCGGCTGCGCCTGGGGCTGTCACTTTCTCCCCGATCGAATCACATTTCAGACTACAAAAACCATTCTCTTGAGCCGCGATGATCTCTTTGTGTTTTGGTAGGTAGTCCACTTTGGATATCTGATAGGCTTTACCACAGTGTAAACAACGTTTCTTGTCTGCATTTTTGTGACAGTTATTCGAGCAATAACCCGCTTCAAAGAACGGTCGTGGTTTCCAACGGCGAGCCATGACAGGATCAGTAGGCTTCTCCGGACGCTTAAACGCCTTTTTACAGGACTTACAGTGGTTCTTTGGACAATTTTGTTCGTAGATGCGGAGACAGCGTCCGCTACAGACATTATTGCGCGTAAAAACCCCATCCTTGAGCAGTCCCAGTCTCGCAAGAACGATGCCCGGTAGGAAGCCTTTTCGACAGGCAAAGCAATGGGCTCCTTCAGTCTCAATCAACGAGTCCATCGCTGCGAGATACTCAGCGTTTCGCTCAGCGACCAACTCCAAAATCAATTCAATCTTTCGATTTTTGCTCGCGCTCATGATTTCGAGGATTTTGTCGTTTTTAAGACCCGAGAACTCGAAATCTCGCTCTGATTCTTGTGTCTCAGAGCCACTGGAAAAACCTATCCCAACCCCCACCAGAAGAGCGGCTCCAGTCAGGTTCGTCGCTGCGTTTTCCCTTGTATAAGACGACTCTCTAAAAGTGTTGGTAATCGTTCCTGTAATGGTCCAGTCGCGCCCGTTACAACCAAGACATTCTTCACCCTTCTCCTTTTTGAAGAGGCCATATTTCCGACGACGGGAACACTCTGTGCAATGAATACTGATCGATATCGATGACATACTGAAACCTTTAAACAACCGACAAGGAATAGCCAAAAAGGATTAAGCGACTATCCCACGAGCCATGGGAACTATCAATACCGTTTTGCTTGCATTTTCTAGCCAATTCCAGGTAAACAATAATTCCCGGACAGATATGGAGACTGTTTATTGAGAACTATTCTCGGACAAGCGCTTATTCAAGTGTTCTTCAAGAACCTCAATCAACTTGTTTTTCTGAATTGGTTTGGTCAGAAAACCAACCATTCCCACTTCAAAACAACGTTCACGGTTTTCGATCATGGCATCCGCTGTAAGCGCCACAATGGGCGTCTTAATCCCTAACTGTCGAATCGCCTGGGTTGTCTCGTAGCCGTTTAATTCTGGCATATGGCAATCCATAAAAATTAACGAGAGCGAATGATTCTCCAATAACGCCAAGGCTTCCTTACCACCGCTCGCAACGAAACACTCCAGCCCCCAGTTTTCCAATAACTTCGCAATGATCATGCGATTCACCGAGTTATCATCCACAACCAACACCGGCTCATATCGCCGATCGGGCAAATGTTCAAAAGCAAGCGCCTCAGATTTTGCAGAGCGCGAAGTCTCAGCTTCGACTTTTACAGGTTCACAGAGACCAAGTTGAGCCGTAAACCAAAAGACTGAACCAACCCCAAGCTCACTATCAACCCCTATTTCTCCGTTCATCATCTCGGCCAAATTTCGCGAGATATCTAAGCCTAAGCCAGTCCCACCATACTTTCGATTGGTCGAAGCATCGACCTGACTAAAGGAGCGAAAGAGCAACGACAACTTATCCGAGGCAATTCCAATTCCAGTATCAATAATCTCAAAACGAAGCGTGATAGTCTTCGAGTCTTGTTCAACAACGGTCACTCTGACCTGAATCGATCCTTCTGCCGTGAATTTAATCGCATTCCCAACAAGATTGATCAAGATCTGCGTCAATCTTCCTGGGTCTCCAATGAACTCAGCAGGAAGCTCTGAGTCCAGGTCAATAGAGAAGTCCAGTCCTTTTTTTTCCGCGCTATGGGCCACAACATTCTCAAGGCCAGTCAACACTTCAGCGATGTCAAAATCGATCGCCTCCAATTCAAATTCACCGGCCTCAATCTTTGAAAAATCCAAGATGTCATTGATGACCTTGTGAAGGGTTTTCGCCGAGTTTCCCGCAATGCTCGCAAACTCACGCTCATTCTCATCCAAATTACATTCCAAGAGCAAAGTCACCATTCCAATGACACCATTCAAAGGAGTACGGATCTCATGGCTCATATTGGCGAGGAAATCAGATTTAGCCCGGCTCGCCGCGAGGGCTTGATCGCGGGCTTGCTCAAGCTCTTTTGATTGAAGCTCAATGGTCGAAGCGCGCTTGTTTGCGAGCGCCAAGCTTCTTTCAATCTCCAAAGATTGCTTCTCTATGACCAAGGACCGCTCCCTGATCGTCTGAAAAGCCGCGGATAAGAGCTTGCTCGTTAAGACAATGAAGAGCATCGCCACCGAGAAAAAGACCAGGTGGCCCGTCAATCGATCCCAGTAATTTGGCGAGTACTCAGAATAGCCCAAAGTCAGATTGTCGAGCACAAGAATAGTGGTCAGAACAATGAAGCCCCAAATGATCGTCGTTTTCAAATCTAATAGATAGGAGGTTGTCATGGGAATGAAGATAAAAAACCAAGGCAATATCGACTCGGACTCACCACCAAGAATCGTCGAAGCCGTCACTCCAAACCACCCCGCCAGCATTGCCAGATTCACCAGCGTCGGAAAGTGATCCCTACTTAGTCGAGGGACAAAGGTGAGAAGGAAAATCAGTAATATAAATATGAAAGCCGGTATATCTGCGAAGAGTAAGGTCCGCGGACGGTCCAAAATGAGATGAGTTCCACACAACACAAGCCAGCCAAGCATGACTGAAACTTGCGCGCCTCGAAGATGCTCAAGCTTTTTTTCCGGTGACAGGTCAACCTTCAAATCCTCGATTTTTGGAAACATCAATCACTTTCATTAAGACTCGATAGCCCAACTCAATCGACCTATTTTCAAAGACGACAGAATGAATCAGACCGTTGCGGAATAGGCCTCGAAGAGCTTGGCAAATAACTCGGGGACCTTCTTCATCGCTTCTGGAGGCTCGACAAAGGCCATGCGCAGCTGGGTCCGGCTCGGATGATCGTCCCCCTTCTCTCCGCTGTAGAAGCCCTTCATAGGAGCGAGTAAGAGCGTGTGAGGCGCTCCATCAAGCTCGACCTTGCCATGCTGAGCGCAGTACTGCACAAATTCAGCCGCGTCAAAGTGCTCGTCGGCGACGTTCTTCACATCTAAAACCGAGTAAAGCGCCGCCTCGGGATTCGACACAATCAAGCCCGGCACTCTCTCCCGAAGCCCCCCCGCGACCTCGCTCATCATGCCCTGATAATAGGCCTTTTGCTCCCGATACCACGCCTGCAAATCCTCGTGGCTTTGATGCGCCAAAGAACCAAAGATGTACTGTCCAATCGCGTTTGAGCAAAGGTTCGCGGTGTACTCCGCCACAGCCCGGCGATGGAACTCTTCACTGTCCGTTATCAAGGCGCCGATCCTTAGACCGCAGGCATTCCAGACCTTCGACGACGACTCGATGCTCATACGGCATCCGGTAATTCCTGGGACCTCTTCTTCGGTCACGGCCCAGATACTTGAGACCGCGTCCTCGTTGTATTGCAATTGACGATAGGCCTCATCGCTGATAATCCAAACACCGTGCTTCACGCATAGCTTAGCGATGGCGCAGAGGTCGTCATGGCTGAGGAACTGCCCGGTCGGATTGTCCGCGGGAATCACAACCACACCCGCCGGCTTATGAAGCTTCATAGCCTCTTCTAAATCCTCCACGGATGGCGCGGTAAAAGAGCTATCCGCCCCCAGCTCCCGACTCAGAGAAACGGTCTTCACAGAGGCCCGTCGCGCCATATCGATGTAATTGGAATAGGCAGGATCGAAGAGTAAGAGGGGCTTCTCCGCGCTCGGTCCACAGACTCCAAGGATCATAAGCTCCATCGACTGGGACCCGCCGTCTGTCACAACACAACGCAAGTTCTCCGTCGACCATCCCCCGGAGGCGATAATGTTTAGAAAGGCCTTTTGGGTCTCGTCCCGTCCCACACTCGCGGTGTATTTCACCACTCCATCTTTGAAGGGGCTCTCAGGTCCTGTCAGCTCCCCCATGCGCTTTTGCATGGCGGGGTGCATTGGCAGGCTAATATTCCCAATCGCGAGGTTGACGACCTCCATAGAGTCTCTATCAGGGCGCTCCGCAAAGAGGATCTGAGCCTGACGAATCGCGGATGGGCTGCGCCCTTGAAAGTGTTTTGAGATCTGGGGTTTCATGACTCGACCATTTAATCTGTAGTGAGTGGCGGGCAAAATAACAAAGAG
>JARGOJ010000219.1:8867-10931 GCA_029210225.1 Planctomycetota bacterium | reverse complement strand
ATTTGTGGGATGCGCATCGTTGGCGCCGAGATCAAAAAGCGCGCATAGTTATTCGCAGGAATCGGCACGATCTCAGCATGCCCCACCAATAACTCACCATGATGCACCGTTTTGATTAAGTCCTGCAAATCAGCCTGCACCCCAGCTCCATATTGCTGGGTATAGAGGCGGTCAATCCCACCATCCATAAAGCCAAAGCTATTCGCCGGGCTCACAACCGCGTCACAGGTCACGGCAAAGATCGAGCCGGAATAGACCGAGACACAATCTAAGTCGCTACAGTGGCTCTCCCAAGCTTCTGCCAGGGGTTCTTGCAAAGCTGTTAAAACAATTGAAAGCATGGGTATCCTCCTCGCTCCTATCATGAATGGCATTTAGGACACCCTCACGCCTCCAAGCTGTCAACGCATTTCCCCATTGCCAAAGATCCGACAATGATCTACAAGGGCCCGACTCTCCGGGCTTATAGTCATTCCCTGCAATTTATTTTCTGTGATAACGCACTTAAACAATCGAGCATCCCCGGGCCCCAGATAGAGCCCTTCACTCGCGCTCTTCGAGATCAAACAGCTGTCTAAGGTGGCCCGGCCATTTTCGAGATGAATCCCAAAGATGCGAGAATTGACAATCTTGCAGTTCTTCATTCGCCCATAGCCCCCGGATTTAATGGCGACATTCGGCCTCTTATTCGGCCCCTCAGCGCGATCATCAATAATTTCAGTATTCTCAATAATTGCGATCGCATCGTAGATCATTGCCCCACCGTAGCCCGACGGGCGCAGCTCACTATCTCGAATGTAAAGCAGCGGCTTCGGCGCAGCGTAATTCGACGGGGTGTTGGCGTCCGCCCTGCGATAAGCGCCTGCAATAGAGAGGCAAGCCCCATCCTTCGAAGAGATCACGCAGCGCTCGATATCCAGGCTGCCGCGTCCCTGGATCTTAATTGTCGCGTTCGGATAACGCGCCGTGCCCTTTTTCAAAGTCAAACCGACCAGGCGGACATCAGCATTAAGAATAGACATCAATCGATCCTCAGTCGCCACCAACTGAACCGCACCGGGACCTCCTTCGCCCCGAATCTCAACGTCGTCGAAGATTTCAATACTCTCGTTGTAAACACCTTTGCGAACAATCAATCGCGGCATCGCGATGGTCGGCTGCTTGTTCCGCAAATGCTGAAGCGCGCCTCCAAACGTCGTAAAGTCGCCGTTGCCGTTCGCGTCGATAACATAGGTACCCACTTTGGTTCCAGCAAAGCGCTTCGGCTCCTGCCAAGACAGCACATTTGGACTTGAGTCTCCATCAAACCGCTCTTCAATCTTTCCCGTCTTCGAACAACGTGTCACGACAAAGCGGCTCTGATTCCGGCTATCAAAAATACCAGCGGCTTTCGACAAGAACTGCGAGTCTTCAAAATTCCAAGTGCTGCCGTTGGATGCAGAGATCGTATACGGCTTTTCCTCATCAATCTCACACTGACTCAAACGCCCTCGACTGCTACTCTCCAAAGCAATCGGTCGCGAACCATTGTTGGTCAATTGACAACGTGACAAAGCCACCAAAACTCGGCCTCGTCCGTAAATCGCCCTTGGGATACTCCCGGAAATCTGGCAGGCATCGAAGCGGGCCTGGCTGCGATTACCGAGCAAAACTGCTCCGGAAAACTTCTCGCTACCGTTGCCTCGGAATCGGCACTGGGTCACTTCGGCGCGACTCGTAGAGTTCATCGCTATAGCGCCGCGCCTATTCTTGTCAAAGTTGCAATCGTCAAAACGCAAATTCGAGGCTTCGCTGAATACCGCAAATCCCATAGCATTTTTGAACGACGATCGACGAAATATAGCGCGAGTGTTGCTCATATCAATCAGCATTTTCCCGCCGTCAAAAACGGTTGAAAAGACCTGGGCAAAGGTCCCCCGCGAGAAGGAGAGAAGAGCCTCTCGCCGACCTGGCTTGACCACTTCCACGAGCTTCGAAGAAAAGTTGCATTGATCCAAAGTGACCACTGTATTCTCAAAGACCAGCGCCTTGGTCTTCTCCTTCGGGAGCTTGAATTGACATTGA
>JARGOJ010000219.1:0-8857 GCA_029210225.1 Planctomycetota bacterium | reverse complement strand
AGCGGGCTAGTCAAACCCGCGATCTGAAATGCACAGTCCTCAAAATTGAGCCGACCGCGACTCATTCTGATAAAGGACTTCTTCCCTTTACTGCGGCAAGCCACGACACAACCACGAATTGAAACGTCCACCCCAGCCACTTCAAGACCCACGTCTTCAATATTGACAATCACATCCCGCACACCGTAAATTTCTACATTGCGAGTGATTTGAGCAGGCGCTTGATAATCACCAGGTAACAGGATCAGTCGAGCGCCATCCTTGACTCCACTGAGAACGTTTTCAATCGGAGTTCTTGAATCCGGCGCCGCCACGACATAGATTGGAAGTCCCGTCTCCCCAAGGTTTCCAGCTCTATCTTGAGCCACCACCGCCAACTTCCGCGCCGATAAATCCATCAGCGGCAAATCAACTCGGAATTGAGTTCCAGTCACAGTCGCGGAGACCCCAGCAATTTTTACGCTCCGACAATTCTCACTGAGACTCCCCGTCACAACTTGACGATCCGATTTAATGGGCGGGAGTGGGTCGAGAGTAATCACTGGCGCCGTTTTATCTTTGTGGACAATAATTGTTCGGGTCGCGCTCTCATTACCGAAAGCGTCAATCACCTTGATTTCAATTCGATCTTTATTCGTCTTCGCCTCAAGTTTAACTGAGGCTTCATTGTCAATGATGTCCGTGTAGCGATGGCCTCGGGTCACCGCCGACTGAACCCACTGTCCATCAAGGATAGCAAGCTTCAGTGTGACTTGCCCGTCCTTCGTCCATATCTCAAGGCTGTCTTCTTGATTATCTTCGAAGGCCTGCCCTTCAGCGCTCGCTCTCAATTGAAAACGCGGGGTCGGCGCGGTGCCGATAAAGACACCAAGTCCAGCACCAACAAGAGTTAAAACGAGCGCTAGAGCCAGCCCCACGTAGCGAAGCCTCTTCGGCCCGGAAACACTATGATAGCTCTCCTCGTTCTCAATGCAGTCGGCCAACTCGTCCATTGAAGGACGTCGGCGACTGTCTCTCAGTAACATGTCCGCGCATAGTTGGTCTAGCCATTCCGGGGTTTCCGGTTTTAGCTCACGGAGACGTCGCGGTTCGCCCGCCATATGAGCTTTCACCAGATTGACCATGCTCAACCCCTTATACGGAGGTTCGCCAGTCAAACAATAGAAGAGCGTCGCGCCCAATCCCCAAACATCACATTTCGCGCCTAATTCACCATAGTCTTTATTGGAGTCGAGTTGCTCCGGAGGCATAAAACTTGGGGTGCCGACAATCTGGCCGCTTTGAGTCAGGCTCTCCCATTGACTCATTTCATTCTTTAGTTGTTCCGTGTTCGCACGCGCCAATCCAAAGTCGCAGATAACAGGGCGATCTGTTTCATTCTCAATAAGAATGTTAGCGGGCTTCAGGTCGCGGTGAAGCGCCCCCACTTCGTGACAAGCAGCGAGCGCCCGCGCTAACTTCGCAAAGATCTCCATTGTCCACTTGAGTGGCGGCACCGCTCCTTGAAGCCGGAGCATTTCTTTGACGTAGCCTTTCAAGTCGCGGCCGTCGACAAACTCCATGACAAGGTAGGGAAGCTGATCATTGACGGAGTCGTAGTCTTTAATGGCGACAACATTCGGATGTTTGATGCGGGCGAGAATGCTGGCCTCACGAGCAAATCGCTTGAGGCCCATTTCACTCTTCTTATTCTCTAAAATGGCCTTAATCACAACTTTTTCGAGGGTCTCTTTGTGACGTCCCAGCCAAACGACCCCCATGCCGCCTCGGCCCAACTCTGAATCAATGTGATAGTCGGGTAAACCGATCGTTTCAATCGATTCGAAGGAGTGCATAAGCTCCATTGAAGCGCTTTGCATGCTCGCGCTCATAGGAGGTGCTTTCATCTGGCTGCTTGAATGGGGAGAGAGAATGGCTGGCCTAGCAACAATAGGCGCAGAGCTGGAGGGAGCGCTCGGCTGCTGTGTGGCGTGGCGGATGTGTTGGGCCTGCTCGGGTGTCAGCTGGCCCCAAGATTCTAGAACCGCGCATAGATCCAGCCAAGCGCTCGCTTGAGTCGCCTGCCAAGCTTGATCGACTGTCTCCCGAGGCAACATGCCAGATTGCAAGATCCAGCGCCCTTGTTGCTCGTTTTGATCCATAATTTCTCTGCCGCTCGTGGAGTCCCTTAGATTGAGGAGTTATCCGAGTAAAGTTTGTTTAAGCGAAGCAAGATTATATAGCTTGCCCCATTCCTCATTCTTAATATCGATCAATTCTGCCAAATTTGTCCCTCCTGCCCCGGTGTCGGGAGCATCCCATGGAGGCGTCGGAGCGAAGTATTCATTGTGTTTATTGAGCATGTGAGATCGATCAGAACAAAATTCTTCTTGGAAGCGAGACAGCGATACAAGTCGAAAGATCGGCTGGTAGGCCTTTGGGAAAATGGCCGAAAAAGTTCGGTCGAGGTAGAGCTCTAAAACCGTTGGGAATCCTAGGAGAGTGTCCAAATCGTAGACCAAGCAAGCCCCATTGTCCTTGGCCAAGAGCACAACATGGTAATCCCATGTCACGAGCCCTTCGCTGGGGAAGCCCGGAGAAGACTGGCCCGCTCGTTGCTCTAGAAAAGCACAGCATTGAGCTTCGTTGCTGATCACACAGATTTGAGTCTCAAGCTCTTTGAAACAGGGCTGCTGGCAAAGCTTCCAAATGTTCTCTTCGCAGTAGAACGCATGGTAGAGGCAATCCTCCCGTTTCATGAGACAGTATTTTCCAACTCAATCCAACGCTCGAAAAGCTCCTGATAAACTTGAGACATGTGCTTCTCTGGCTCGTAGATGCGAGGAGGTGCGGCCATAGCGAGGGAGGCCGCCTCGAAGGAAGTGTGGAGACCGACAGCGACGGACGCAATCGTCGCGGCTCCCAGGCTCGTCACCTGTTCACGGTCCGGCACGGATACAGGTCTATCGAGGACGGAGCCAAAGATCTTGCCGACTAGGTCGTTACGGGCAAGAGCCCCAGCAAGACGGATGAGAGGAGTACGGTCGGGGAAGATGTTCGACTCAATGGCGGAGAGGGACTGCTTGACGGCAAAAGCGATATTCTCAAGGAGACTGCGAAACATGGCGCCCCGGGTTGTGTAACGACCTGTTGGTAAGCCCCGTGGAATGGTCCAGATCGCTTGCTCCTTTGGTTTGGGGTCGTCCCAACGGCTGAGCCTTGGACCAAGCGCAGCGCGGATGTGCGAGCTGTCGACGGGCACCTGCGCCGCTTCGTGGAAGAGTTGATCCCATGTTGAGCCCGGCGCTAACTCCTGAGCAAACCAGTTACTCAAGAAACCCACTTCTCCACAGCTGGCTTCGAGACTCAGCGAGTGAGGCATTGCATAGGGGCTGAGCCACAAACGAGGATCTTTTGGAATCTCTAACTCCGAGACCACCCGGTGGACGGATCCAATGGATCCGAGGGTCGTCACGACATCGCCCTCACGCATAGCTCCGGCCCCGAAGCCCGCGCAGACGGTCCCGGATCCTGCGAGGACAACAGGAACGCTGCCGAGCAAGCCGAGGCTCTCGGAAATCTCAGGAGAGAGATGTCCGCACACTGTCGCCGGTTCGACGAGGGTCCCCATCTTCTTGACGTCAATTTTCAAACGATCAAGGAGCTGAACATCCCAGCGGCCGTTTTCCAGGTTCAAGAGCAAGAGATCAGCGGCGGTCGTCGGTGTTTCGGGAATGTGCAGGGAGCCTGTGAGGCAGGCAGTGAAGAATCCAGGAATGGATGAAATGCTCGCGATTCTCTCTTCGAGCTCCGGATGGTGCCGGCGCAACCATAGCAGGCGAGCGGCTCCAGAAAAGAAGGACGGGCGACGCCCTGTTTTCAGCATGGTCTGTTCAGAGTCAAACAGAGACGTTAACTCTTCCACGACCTCATAGCCACGACCGTCAAACTGGGGGCTCGCCAGAAGCGACTGACCGTTATTATCGAGAGCGACGAGACCACCGCGCTGGCCAGTGACCGCGACGGCGTGAACCGCACCAAGTTCGACCGAGGGAATCCGAGACAAGCAACGTGCGGCGAGGCGGCCAAGCATGGCGGCTTGTTGCACTGGATTAAAGGATCGACGGAGGTAGAACTCGCTCTCCTGATCGTAGCTCCACTCACCAAGCTCAGTGGCTAGAAAAGCCCCGCTCACTGATATCAAGCTTGCTCGGGCGCCCAAGGTCCCCGCATCGAGCACCAGGATTAACGGTTCCACTTAAATATGTCTCCTCAATTACACAAGCAGCGAGATGATCCGGACACGCCTTCGCGATCAGACCTTAATTGAACGCCTCTAACAACGTTAAGTTTTTGAATTCCTCAACGAGCTCTTCGACCGCGAAGTTGGGGAAAACGGACTTGAGTTGTTCCAAGGCCTGAGGCCTGGCACATAGTTGAAGTAAGTCCGCCGCCGGATAACCAGCGTCGAGCTCCAAGAGCCCGTCTTTATCAACCGCAAGCAGGACAGCTTGGGGCTCTGGCAAGACTTCCGCCTCGATCATTCCGCCACAAGACAAGACTTCCTGAAGCTCCGTCACCGGATACTCAAAGCAGACAAGGGCCAATGTTTTCGCTAGTTGCACGCCCTTTCCAGGGGCTGATTGGGAGTCGTTCACCGGCTCTATCAACTGAAGCTCTGGCAGAAGGTTCTTCTCCATTTCGAGATCCCGAGTCTCGTTGTGGGCAAGACGAGGCAAGGCACAGCCGACGAGGTATTCGTAGCCAGCCATGTCGATGAGCCAGCGAGGAAAGTCGTCTCGGCGGGAGCAGAGCCAACCAAGCAATGCGCTCCCGGTGACATCTTCTCCGATTGTCTTTTCGAACCAGGGTGTCGCCATGACCTGACGAGCAACCTCAGCGAGGGGAGTCTCGTGACCGCCAAGGGCAAACGCGATGCCTCGAATAGTTGCGGGAAAGCGCTCGCCCCAAAAGCGGTGAACGACCTTATCAGCTATGTATTGACCGAATGCGTGGAGGCGATCCATGTCAACGTGATTGAAAACCTCAAGATCGGTGGCTTCCGCCTCATTCAGGTCGGCGCTTCTTAGCATTCGATCGAGACGAAGGATTTGCTCTTTAAGAGCCATGGGCTTTGACCCCTAATTTATCGAAGACTTTGCGGACTCTTTCGACCTCGCTTAAGACTCGTTCGTTGCTTGCGTCCTCGACTTCAATCGTGACCGCCCGAATGTGAGGACATTGCGGCAAGACCTCTTCAAGCATACCCAAGAGAATTTCGGGGATCACATCGGCGCCGTGGCTATCTTCGTAGATCGTGACGCCGTTTATATCGACGAGGTTTGCTCCGGCGACGTGAAGCTCAATCACACGCTCAAGAGGGATCTTATTGAGGTGGTCGAGAGGATCGGCGCCGACGCAGAGCTGATAAGAGTAAAGATGGCCGAGGTCGAGGATGAGCGGCACATCGGCGCCTTCACCAACCAGGCGCATGAACTCTAGAATATGAAGATCACCGACAGGGAGTTGATAGGGAGGGTTCTCTGGGGTCACGATCGTGGGCAAGTGAGAGTTTATCTCTTTGAGCTTTTTGATCGTGGAGACGGCGGATTCGTGGGTGAGGAGCGCGGGCATGAAGAAGTCGATGTAACGACCTTCAATTTCTCGATACGCTAGCTCTTCAATGCACCAGGGTGCGGAGAGGGCGTTGAGATTAATCGCCGCAGCCTCGATGGCGGGCTTGTTGATAGGGCTTGGGTAGACAAGCTCCAGGTTTTCGTGGTGGTAAATCAGCGGAAAGTCGGGGCCGACGCGTTCACGGACTTCGGCAGCGATGCCGCCATCTCCTCGGGTGAAGACTTCGAGGAAGTCAAAAGGACGATGATCCTGATCGACGAGGCTTCGCCAATCAGGATCATCGCCGTGAACGTCGATACCGAGTCCAAGGCCTAAGAAGGGGCCTTGGAAGATGTCAGACAGGGTGCTCACTTGCGGCCCCATGCGACGAGGTTCAGCTCAAGCTTGCCGTTTCTAACACTGCGGATTTGACCGTTATTGAGTGGGAATTCTTTGCAAAGCCAGGTCTCAGTTTTATTTCCCAGGCCTTCGCGGTAGTAGACGATGCACTTGAGTGTCTTGTCGCCGACCTTAAATTCCTTCTCTTCGATTTTAGGCGCTGGTTTCAAAGATTCAGGGGGGTTGTAGCCCTTATCTAATTCTTCGAAGGACTCAGTGATGGCCCGTCCAGCTTTGCCTTTTTCACCGATGGTGAAGGTGACTGAACCGTTTTCGATCTTTGTCACTTCATGGCGGAAGGTCTTCGTTGGAGAGAAGTGTGGTTTGAATTCCGCCCAGTCGCCAACTTTCGTGTGACGCCAGGGAGAGACCATCTCAGATTGCTTCATGTGAACAATCTTGACGTCTTTCTTCTTGCCAAGTTCTTTCTTTGCGCCGGCTGGGGTGCCTTTGCCGTCTTTCGTGTCTTTACTGGAGGCTGCTTTTTCTTTACAGGCCACGGCGGAGAGCGCCATGAGTCCAACCAAAGCCAGCCTATAGAGAGAGATGCGATTCATGTTTTCCTCGTCCAAAATCTCAATGGTGTGTAATCAATAAAGCGGCGCCTTAGCAGCAAGAAGCTCCAGATCCGGCGCCGTTACTATCTGTTTTCTTGTAATTAATCGCGGCCATTGTGTCGCAATCGAGGTATTTGCCGAAGTGGACTGAGCGGTCTCCAACGAAGGAGAAGTGAGACTCGTAGCGCCCCTTCAACATATCGTTTGTGTTTCCGCAAACTCTCTCGGGACGACCTTTTTCAAAGGCGTGGTGCTCGTCAAACCAGTAGAGAGTGTCACTGCCTTCAATTCCACCGTTGTAAACGACAGATTGACCGTAGTCTTCGCACTGACGATCAAGGGTCGACACTTTGAAGAGGCGGTAAGTGATTGAGTAGAAGCGAGTGTTGCCAATCAGCGCTTTGATTTTAGGATCGTGAATTTCGATCTCCCGAGCCGTCACCCGGCGAACATCTTGAAAGCCCACGTCGTTGGCGAGGAAGATGAAGTCGTGGTGATAGAGGGCTCCGCCGAGGCATTCTCCGTAGAGGACCTCATCTTTGCCGATTTCGTCGGGGAGACGGCGATCAACGAAGACATCGGAGAAGTAGAACTCTCCGCCTTCTTTGAGGACCCTGTGAATGCCTTCAAGAACGGCGCGTTTATCAGGAGAGAGGTTCACGACGCAGTTTGAAATAACGACGTCGAAGCTGTTTTCTTCGAGTCCTGCTTCGTCCAAGCGTTCGATGTAACCTTTGACGAAGTCAATTTGTTCGCTCTTCAGGTTGTGAGCTTTGACGAAGGCGTCTTTGTGTTCTTTGGCGACGTCGATTTGTTCGTCGGTCATATCGATACCGACGACCCGACCGTTTTCGCCAATCAATTGAGCGGCGAGGTAGACATCGCGTCCGGTTCCACAACCAAGATCCAAGACGGCGCAGTCTTTAATAGCCGGGGGGACGGGGAAGCCACAGCCATAGTATTTCTGGCGAATGATGGCGGGGACATTCTTGAACAGGGGAAGTAGATATGAGGGCGCGGCCTCAACAGTGCAACATGCGGAGGTTTTGAGATCTTCACTCGACGACAGGACCTTGCCGTAGTAATCCTTCACAAGGTCGTGAGTCTCAGTGGCTGCTGATTGATTCATAGAGGCGGTCTACCTTTTCCCTCACCAGGGGACGTCAAACTAAAAATGAGAACAGGGATTCTAGCAATTGTCTCCACGGAAGGAAGAACCTGACCTAAACAAAGCATTCTTTGATCGATCTAGGAAGGGCCCGGGCGGATCGTCGGGGCCCGATTCCAGGACAATTTCACCCTGGATTGCTTGAAGAATTCATATCCTCACTATTGCGGTCTGCGCCGTTGCCCTGTTGGCCTCGGCGGGCGCTGGATACCTTTCGGTCTTACTCCCCGTGAGCCGGGCGCGGGGCTGGCTCCGCTGGAGCGCGGACCAGGCCCAGGACGAGAGCCAGGACGAGGTCCGGGGCGTGCAGAGGGCGCGGGCCCTTTTCCTGAGGGCCCTGGGCGGGGACGTGTTGGCGCGGGACCTTTTCGAACTTGGCTGCTTCGTGCTGTCTCCGATTCGGAGCGACGAGGTGGCCGAGTCACCTGTTTGGATTTTGGTCCGGCGGGGCCGGGTTTTGGAGTCGGAGGAGCTGAGAGAGCCTTAGCGGCGCCGGGGAGACTGCGAGTTTTCACGGCGCCTTTTCCAACGACGTTGCTGAATCGTCGGCCAGATTTACGCCCCGCGAACGCACGTGTCTCTCTGGGCACAGCAGACCCTGACCCGGCCGGACCTGACCCGGCCGGACCTGACCCGGCTGGACCCCTATTCACTTTTTTGAAGGGTGGGAGTTTGGGCATGGACCCCGATGAATTTTCAGCGCTTTTTTCAGAGGCTGGGGGCCTGAATTGTTGGTCGTCCATGGCGAGATCGATGAGGCGAACGTTTTTCCCAACCTGTTTCGGGGCCCTGCGTGGTGCCGCGTTCAAGTCGAGGTCTTTGATGGGATCGATGCCTGGGCGGTCATCTTTGGTGCGCCGCATCTCGCGCTTCTTTGTGGGGGACGGACCAAAGAAATACTGACCGTCCTCGGAGAATCCTGTTTTTCCGGCGGTGCTCTCAGGTTCTTCGGGAACGGAGGAACGACGGCTCGCACGGCGCGCCTTTCCGAGATCCTTTCTGGAATTCTGACGTTCTCTATCCCTTGTCATGTCTGACTCCTAGTTTCATCCGGCGACTCGAGGACGACTCTTTCCAGTGATCCGCCTAACCCTAATTTACCAAGTTTTCATCCATTACTTTAGAAATGATATAGAGC
>JARGOJ010000218.1 GCA_029210225.1 Planctomycetota bacterium | reverse complement strand
TTGCCTTAGGTCCATGTCGAGACCGTCGATCATTATGGGGTGGTGGGGAATGGCAATCATAGGCTGGACAGGAAAAGAAAAGAAGTCTACTGTCCCAAAAGCTACGAACTTTTAGGAGGCCTTGTGATTCGTTTGAAAGAAACCCGGGAGACTCGTCGCCCGATTGCTGAGGTCTTCACTTACGTTGCCAATTTTGCGACCACGGCCGATTACGACCCCGGCGTGAAGTCGGCCCATAGAGAGGATGAGGGCCCGGTCCAAGAAGGCTCTCGCTTTCATGTGGATGCTGTTTTTATGGGTAAGGTCATTCCCCTCAAGTATCACATTGAGCGCTTTGAGTCGCCTCACAGAGTTGTCTTACGGGGTGTTGGAGAGGCGAGCCGAGCCCTTGACGATATCTGTTTTGAAGAGACAGAATATGGGGGCACGCGAATAACTTGGACCCTTGACTTGGAAATGAAGGGGGGCAAGCTCATTGAACTCATCTTTGGCCCGATCATGCGGCGGGTCGGGCGGGCCGCATTGGATGGCCTGGCAAAACGCCTCGCGAGCACTGAGCCGCTTAGCTCAGACTGATTTCAATTCAATGAAATCCGTTATTGATCGTTATTCAAAATTGGCTTTTGAATAGATATCTCACACAATCGTTCAAAAAACGCCGGAAAAAAGTTGGTCATTGGGCGCTGAGTGCTAAAGTCAGTTCGCCGATTGAAACGATCGCCATCAAAAGAACCCGTATTTTCTGCAACTCGTGTCCTTGAATGGATAAAGGTAAGCCCGTGAGATCTCCTATCATTATTGCCACATTTACATTCTTCGCGATGACTTCACTGGTCTTTGGCCAAGAGCCGGAATCAAAGCCGGCTTCCAAACCCACATTAGATAAGGCCAAGAAGGGCGACGAACCTGTTAAGAAACCCTCGTCCGATGGTCAAAACACCACGAAGAAATCGGACAAAGCCTTAACCATGGATAGGAAGGTCGCCGCAGAGCTTGGGAATCTGAAAGAGGTTAAGGCCTTTCTGGAAAGAATGAACAAATCGGCAGGCGCCGTCCTCAGGGGCAAGAATGCAACAGCGACCTTTGGTGATGTCAGAGTGGAGTTGGAGGACAGCGAGCAATACCTTCGAGCTTGGAAAGACCTACGTGCGGCAGGGGCTCACAAATTCAAATTCACGGCCATGGAGCTGCGGCTATACATTGGTGTTCCGGGAAAAGCAGGAGCCTATATCAAGAGCCTGGCCTTGTTCAGTAAAGGGAAAATACTTTTTGTTCCAGGCAAAGTGAGCAGCTATGAAGAGAATTTTCAGCCCAGGGGTTGCAAGGCTGAGGAATTACCAAAGAGCTTCAAATTTCTGAGTGTCCTCGGTGGCACAATGAGGACGAAGGCCAACGAATGCAAGCGCTCCAAGAACTTTCCGTTTGTCCAGAAGGACGACTTTGAGCTGGTTAGGGCCTTGTTTAAGCAATCCATGACTAAAGAGCGCTTCGCTGAGGATCTAAAGAAACAGGCGAGCGCACGAACGAAGATGTTTCTAAAGCTGAAGTCTAATGCCAAAGTCGAAATGCAATACGATATCGATGACGCTCTCTTCATTGTTGAAGACAAAGACGGCAAAGAGATTGGGGCCTTTACGATTGATTTTGATCTGAATAAAACGGAAGTGACCATTCAATTTAAGAGATACCGCGCAAGAACTAATTGATCGGCAATCTTTGAATGTTTTTAGAGCGACCTCGTTGCTTCTAGGATTGTCGAGTGTTTTTTCGCCATGATGTTCATTTCAATTCTCAGGACGGTGTTTCATGAAATCTCGAATTCTATTCACAAGCCTCATCTTCCTCTCCCTTCAAGGCCTTGCCCACGGCCAAGAGCCGGAATCAAAGCCAACTTCCAAACCCGCCCCGGATAAGGCGAAGAAGCTTGAGGACGCTGCTAAGAAAGACAGCTCTCCACGGAAAAAAGTCGCGCTGGAACTCGGCGCTCTTAAAGAGGTGAAGGACTTCCTGGCGCGGATGAATAAAGCGGCGGACGACGTTTTAGCTGGGAAGAATCCAACGGCCTCCTTCGGAACCATCGGGGTCGAAGGAGAGAGCGACGAGGACACACTGAAGACATGGAGAGCGCTTCGCGCTGCGGGGGCTCATAAACTCACTCTCACAACCTTTCAGTGGAAGTTGGAAATGGGGGTCGGGGGAGGAGAGGGAGTCTTTAGTAAAGGATTTGTGGTCTTTGATAAAGGCTCAGTGCTCTTCTTCCCGCTTAAATTAAATAGTTATGAAAAAGACTTTAAGCCCTATGGCTGCGCCACTAAGGATTTACCAGGGGAACTAGCCATTTTAAAAGTGCTCGGTGCTGCGATGAAGAAGAAGGCCAAAGAGTGCAAGCGGTCTAAGAATTTTCCATTTGTCAACGACGAAGACTACGAGCTTTTTACGCCCCTTTTCAAACGTCCTATCTCTCGGGAGAAGTGGAACTCCATGTTGAAGAGCGAGGTTCACAATCGAAGAAAGCTCTTTGTTAAGTTAAAGTCGAGTGACAAGGTGAAAATGCACTATGACATTGACAGTGCTATTTTCCTCGCTAAAGATAAAAATGGCAAAGGCGTTGGAGCCTTGATAGCCGAGTTCAACTTAAGGAAGAAGGACGTGAGCATTCAGTTTCTAGACTTCCGCCACGGTCATTAATCAGCAGGTTTTACTGAGTCTTATTGAAGACCAGACACCGATCCAACGAGCCTCGTTTACTCCTTCCCTCAGCCCTTCAATTCAATCTTGAACAGGTGTTTTATGAAATCTAAAATCCTATCGACGCTGCTCATTTTACTCTCACTCCAAGGCCTCGCTTTTGGCCAGGAGCCAGAGTCAAAGCCCGCTTCCAAACCGGCACCAGATAAAGCGAAGAAGGCGGAAGAGACGCCGAAGAAAGAGGTCCCAATCCATCGTCAGATTGGTAAAGACCTCGCGAGCAATAAAGAATTGAAGGAGTTTCTTAAGAGCTTCAATAAGTCTGCCACGGCCCTCCTCGCTGGAGCGAAAACGGAGGACGCCTTTCCAAATATTGAGGTCAAATCGAGAAATACAACGCGCCCGATAGAGTCGTGGGACGAACTCAAAAAGGCTGGCGCGGCCAAGTTGGTCTTGCTTGGACTGGAGATCATTGTTGAAGTCCCCGAGGGCGACGACGCGGGCGCGCGATTGAAAATGACCATGGTCTTTCACAAGAATCGGGTCTTTCTTGTGCCCAATGCTGTTTATGAATCCGAGGAGAAGTTCACCCGCCGAGGCGTCGCCGAAAAGGATCTCGACAAGACCTTCACCTTTGTCGGATCTTTGGCCAAGGCCCTCATAAAAAAAGCTGGGGACGCGAAGCGCTCTAAGAACTTTCCGTTTATCCGGGAGGACGACTTTGAGGCACTCGCTGACATAGCGCAGAAGGGGATGACAAAGGAAGAATGGAAGGAGGGACTCAAGCGAGGTCGCGCCAAACAATCCAAGATATTTGTTAAATTGAAAGCCGGAGACCCAACGAAAATCACTATGAATATCGATGACGCAATGCTCCGCGTCGAAGATAAAGATGGCAAGCTCATAGGACTCCTACGGGCCGATTTTCACATCAGTAAAAAGGGTGGCAGTGTCCAGTTTCGTTCCTTTAAATCGAGAGATTGACTGCTCGCTTTTTAGGCCGAATTAACCCTGCTTTCGAAGGGCTCTGACCTCCGCCTGAATAGCCATCCAACCGCCCTCAGCTAATTCGTCAATCTTCTCGCGAAAGCGGTCGAAGGGAATGGTTTCACCGAGGACGTTATTGGCGCGCTCAACCAGGGCATAAACAAAGGCCGCTTTGAGAGAAGCCGGCATCTCATCCATGCCTCGCATTGAGATTCTTCGTACATAAGCGTCTCGCGTAAAGTCGGTCCATTCATTCTCTGGGTCGAAGTCTTCGTAGATCAAGCGTCCGCAGTGCCAACGACGCGCCTTGACCATTTTGAAGTCATTGGAGTCTTTAGGTTTTGGCCCAAGATAGAGTCGCTCCCGTTGACCGTCCGGTCCGATCAGCGAGCCCTTTAGATAGGCGCCAGTGACTTGTTCACTCTCTGTTAAAGGTTTAGGCTTGGCTTTCCCCGCAGGCTTGGCGTTCGACCCCGTAATGGTGAAGTTCCACCACCCGGGCTTCACCGAGGAGATCAAAGTGAGTTCTTTGCTCCCATCATGGACGGTCTTGCCTTTTAGATAAGGCAGGGCGAGGCGCTTTCGCTGCCCCAGAAACTTTTGATAATCCAATCCGCCCTTTTTGCTCGAAGAGCTCTTCGTCGCCTCGATTGCTGTCTTAGAGATCTTTGCTGGAATGACTGGGTCTTTAACAGCCTCAGGCGCTTTCACTGGATTCTTTAATTGAGCTTCAATCGATTGAATGATGAGGCTCACCGAGCTCGTTCTTTGCTCTCTATCCATTTCCAAGCAGCCCATGCAGAGATCGGCGACTGCCTTAGAAATCTCAGGATTCTCGACTTCGGGACGGACGATGGCGGCCTTGCCCATTTCAATGGCGAGGTGTTGGCGAATGTAATGACTGGGGGGCCCCTTGTGAAGCGGGCGCTTGTTCGTCAGGAGCTCATAAAGCATGACCCCGAGGGCATAGATATCGGTTCTCTCATCGGCTTTTTTGAAGTCTTGGTATTGCTCTGGAGGCATATACGCAGGGGTTCCGCGCATTCCTGCCTGACCGGAAAGGCTCACATCCTGATCGCTTTGGAACTCTTCAACGCCCTTCACCTTAGCGAGGCCGAAGTCGGTTAAGTGAATGGCGCCATCGGGGGATTCGAGGAAGTTCGCAGGTTTGATATCGCGGTGAATCACGCCGGATTTATGAATCGACTCGACCAATCGTGCGGCTTTTAGAAAGCGCTTGAGGCGTTGTTTCAGAGCTCCAGTTTTTAGATTTAAATCACTCGCATCCGGGACAAAGTCCATCGCTAAATAGAGTTTCGTGTCATTCTCGCAGGAGCCCATATGGTAGGCCCGTACAATGCCTGTGTTCTGCCCGAGTCTAAAGCCAACCCGGGCTTCCCTGCGAAAGCGCTCTTCAAATTCATTCCCAGAGACCTTCGCCACTTTCAAGGCGCAGAGCATATCGAAGGTCCGGTCCTTGGCGATGTAAACCGATCCGAATCCTCCCTGACCAATCTCTTTCACGATCTCAAAGCGCCCATCAATGACCTTTGCTCCCGTGCCAGAACTGATCAGGCGAGCTTTCACAGGGGCTCTGGCGACGCTTTCTCCGGCGACGCTGACGCATTGGGTGACCGCGTCTTGGAAGGTCTCGACTTCAAAGAGAGACTGAGATAGCTCCACTAAAAACTCAGCGGTGAGCTCTTTCTTATCGTCGTCATCTTCTTCAGCGAAGATAAACTTGGCTTTTTTTCGCAGTGATTTCTGAGAGGCCTCGGGGAGGATAGACCAAGCCTTAGAGGCGCCGTGCTCGACGCTGTCTTCGATGATTTGACTGGCTTCTATAGAGAGGGTTTCTAGAGATTGATCATCTTCGAAATCGCCAAAGTCAATATGAATAGTGGCCTCTTCAATCGCCGTTGCGACTCGTTTATTGGCGAGCATATCTTCTTCGTCAATGACTCGAATGACTTCTTCGAGGATAGGACCGGCGAGAGGGATCGCCTTGACTGCGCCTCTCGCCAGGGCATAGCCATAGCGCTTCCAAGAAGCCATTCAATTCTCCTTTATCATTCCAGCCGCGTTAAAATTTCGGCTTCTCCAATAACGGCAAACTCAATACTTTTTCAATCCAACCCGAACTCGCGATGCCTTGAACCACAGGAGCGGAGAGCAGGGCGCGGAGGACCCGAGGCACTTGATAGGGGTCGTCGAATTGAGACACTGCGACTTCACTAAAGGGCACTTTTAGATATTTCGCGCAGTCTTGGATTGTTGAACCCCGCCACTTTGGCTCTGGGGCGCAATTGATCAAGGCCATCGCGGAGACTTTGTAATCGACGCGCATAAAGGTCTTGGCCAGATGCGACCCTGTCTCCCCAGCTTCGTCCCCGGCGACTATGACAATCAATGACATTGATTCAGGAAATCGAACCCCAGATGCATGGAGGGCTCGAACCGCCGAATCATGAAGAGTTCCGCCGCTGGCGCGGATGCCTCGGAGCATATGCTGAACCCCAGCGCGACTCGCCTTCTTTGGTTTTAAGACGGTGCCCATGGTGTCGAAGGCCGCGATGTGGAGGTTGGCCTCGGGGAATCCCGCGAGTATCTTTGTGATGGCGTCCTTCGAGGCTTCAATGGCGGGCTCCATAGAGCCAGACTTGTCAATGAGAAAGAGTATCCCCAAAGATTGATGCTCCGAGGCCTTTTCGACGGCTTTTCGAGTCGCGTGGGAGGCCGCTGTCTGAAGCTTCTCCCGCAATCCCTTATCCCGGATGTTTTTGGCAATATTCAGTGACCGTTGGTCTGACGACGATTCAATGGCCCGTTCCCACCGGCCGCGAATGACTTCGTCCTCTAGTAAATCGAAGTTCTCCAGGGTTGGTGTGAGAATGCGGAGGTCCCTGTCTGAGAGTGATGGTAAGAGGGTCACTAAGATCGCTGGGGTGAGGCCCAGGTGGGCTGGGAGGCGCCCAACGACGTCCTTATAGGACAGGTTTTCGGCGATGATGCGTTCGCAGATTTGTTCTTCATCCAATTCATCGAAGCGATCGCGCTTTTGAAGATTGAGTTTTTCCAGGCCAATTTCTCTGTGGCCGGCGGGGTCTTTTTTCTGAGCCCAGCCGAGGGTTTCAAAGAAGGCCTGACTGACGGGCTTATAGCCACTTTTTCGCGCCATTTTCTTAATGGTTTCTTTCATTCCGGCGCGAACGAGGCCTTGGAGCAAGGGGAAGTTCAACTCACGACGCTTCAACCACTGGCGAGCCGCGGACTTCCAGCGACCGAGGGGGGGCTTTTTAGAATCCTCCGATGCGAAGCCTGCCTCTCTGTTGAGGGCCGCTATTTCAGGGATCTCTAGTAATTCGGCGATTCGAATAATGCTCTTTGGCGGGAGCATCTTCTTCGAGCCCTTCTTGTAGAAGAGTATGACCGCTTCGCCAATCTCTCGATAGTCGTCGTCGTGGAAGGCGACCTCGCCGTCATCTTCGAAAATTGGCTGTCCCGAGAGGGGCTGTACAAGCATCAGCGCCGCGCAAGCCACTTTTAGGTCGCGCCATTCAGTTTCCAATAATGCGTAGCTGACGAAGTGCGCCATGAGTTTGGAATTGAATTGGTAGATATCGAGGAGTTGTTTGTAGAGGGTGACAGCGGCGGGGACAAACAAGCCGGGTTTGACGATCTTCTTTTTCTTGTAGACCTTCCTGTTCCGTCCCTTGGCGGGATACCAGACGCCGTTTACATCGTATCCCGGGCGATTGTGCCAGAGGTGGGCTGAGGAGTTCAGGACGAGGTCGAGGAGCTGCTCAGCGGGACCGTGGTCGGATTCGTGGAGGTATGAGTGCGCCATAACGCTGCCGATCAAAGTCTGAAGACAGGAAAGTAAGGAAGTTAATGTGTTATGAGATCAAGACGGCAAAAGCAATCCGTAGACGTCATAAAATCTCCTTTTCTCCCAAAGATCGCGATAATCTAAACAACGGGCTTCTTGATATATGCTGTCACGTCCTCAATCAGATACGACAAAGCAATAGCAACGATTGCAGTTGGCACTTTCTTACGGCCCTGGAGCTCCAGATTACACCGTCCGATGACATTCTCTTTGACTTTCTTGGGTATTCTCTCGAAGTAAACTTTATTGGGTGACTCCAAAATTACTTGATTTTTCAAAAAAGGACTTGGAAGATGGTCTCCTTGGAGAATCAATTGGGAGCCCAATACAGTGATCATTAAAGCGCGCAGCCTTTTTCCTCTTTTCTTGTTCATGCTCGCCTGTCAAAACGAGCGGCCGGCTCGAAGAATCATTAGGCTACCCGTTTCTAAAGTCCAGCCGAAGGCGAAGTCAGACTCGACACAAAAGCTCGGAGAAAAAAAGTCGTTGGGCAAAGATCCGGTCAAGAAGAAATTAGACTCACTGACTCAAAAAGACAAGCGTCCTAGCTGGGTTGACAAAATCGTTGCACCTCGGCTGCGATTCTTCGGTCCCCGAGCCAAAAAGTGGTTGCCAGAGATTGAGGGGGCCAAGGTTGAACTTTACGAGAAATGGAGCAAACGTTTTGACCGAAGTCCTGTCGAAATCGTTTCCTTTCAAGACGGGCCGATCACGGAGTTGATCTATTTTTCAGTAAAGAAAGATGAGACTCAAAGACTTAATGTTGGCTTTCACGCAAAACTTAGAAAACCATTGTTTTTCGATTCCTTTGCTCGTGAAAACTCAATCACCATCAATAAAAAAGCGGTCTACCTTTATGGCTATGGCGGCCATCATGTCACAGTCAGTGGCATTCCAAAACTATGGACTTCACTCCAAGTCAACGGCGAGAAGATTATTGGAGTGACTGTCTTTGATTCAAGATATTTAAAGAGTTGGAATGGCCGCAAATTTTTCCCCCTCAAAGCCAAAGCTTGGAAGACGTGGCACGCCGACGAACACCTGAAGGTTCTAAAAAAGCTGCCCGAAGCGGCCCGGTACGTCTCATTGGAAGACGCTGAAGCTCGTTATATTGAGCTCTTTGGCCCGCCCTGTGAAACCCAGCCAACATTCACAAGTCGCTACGTTCAATGGTATAAATTGCTAAAACCCGTTGGTGAAAAGAAATACGCATGATTCTCGACAAAAACGCTCACTGACAAATATGAAGGAATGGTCAAAGAGGCCAAACTTAGCGACAAGCGCTTCAAAATTTACGAGGTCAAGCAACTTATGCGCGACTTACAAGGCCCCCCTCATCTGGCCTTGAGGGCAGCTATCCCCCTCGTTCACACTCGTTTTGGAAATGTCTACCATCCCAAAGGCAAACCTGTCTTCGAGGCGATTGCAAAACGCTACAAAGAGCTGTTTGAAACCAGCCTGAGTGAAGGAGACTACTTACTTAGCGCTTCAATATTAGTATGGATTCAAAAGGCAAAAAAGACCAAGATTCCTAAAAAGGAGGTGTCTAAACTTCTTAAACAGCTTTATCAAATTGGGGATGTTCCAGCACTCGCCTTTTACGATTACTATCGCTTCTACATCGGTGCAAGCTTTGGAGTTCCGGCTGAAGTGCCGTTTGTCAGGAACGAGCTTGAAACACCCTATGTGCTCTATTGGTTTTGGAAGACGTACTTTCAGATAATGCTTCAGGTTCAAGACGATCGACAGTTAAATGAGAGGTATTCCATTGATTCAATGAGTGGCACTCTAATCTTACCGAATGAACGTTGGATCGATATGCTTACAAGCTTGGGGGCACCATACCGATACGATAAGAAGCGTGGTCGGTTCATTTATCATGGAGGAGAGAGTCCCTATAGGCTCAGGAAATTGAATAAGAAACTCATCGAAGCAAACAAAGCGATCATCTTAAACACTTTTGTTCATATGCTTTACAAAGAGTTGGGGTTTCCTGGCTACGCGGCAAAACTACCAAGTTTGCTTGCGAAGTCCAATCTAAGCAAGGACGCCCGAGAAAAACACTTCTGGCATGGGTTAAGGGATGTGGATGAAGACCTTAAAGCCAACTCAAAACACCCAAGAGCTATGACCTTAAAACGTATGATTGAAATCAGTATGAAGCAAAGCAGAGATTTCAAACTCGCTGAGCAGGCGAGGATTCAGAAAGACTATGAGATTATATGGCGCAAAGCCAATCCTAAACTCAAATTGACCCAAGAGCTCAAAGCGGCCAAAGCGGCCTACCTTAAAGCTCCAGTCAGCAACACGAAACTGCGTTTAGAGCTTGCGAAACAAGGCCTTGTCATAGCAACTAAAATCGAATATCTCAATCATCCCAAGGGCGGCTACTATAACCAAAAGGTCGCTGAGTGGTGGTGCCGAGTTTACTCTTTGCAGGCTCAGCTCTTATCGAGTGACCCAGAGTATCTCAAGCTTACAGCAGCGGGTCGACTAATAATATTGCAGGAACGAATCTTCAGATGTCATCAGTTTGTTCGCAACTGCTACGACGATTCGCTCAAGTCCAAGGTTCAAGTCCTTGTAAAAGGCTATACAGCCAAAGCAAAGAAATTACAATCGGTCATCGCTCTCGCGAAGTACAAGGAAAACACTCGGTTTCGGACGACTCGCTCATCAAGTGGAGGTAGTGGTTACAGCTCAACAGCCAAAATGTGGCTCGGTCAAATGCGCTCGAACACGGCGGCCCTCAAAAGAAACAACTATGAATCCTCGAGACGCTGGCGGAACTACACTTACAGTCAAATGAATCGCTGACAATGACATATCTCCTCTGTGTCTTCCTCTCATTCCCCAATAAATCTCTCTCGTAGAACACTCCTGGGAGTTTGGGCAAGTGGAAAAAATGGGAATGCGCTCGAGTGACAAAGCCGTTATGTGTACGAGTGGGAATTGAACCCACTCACACAGGTCCGTAACCTGTTGCTCTACCGAATGAGCTATCGTAAATGCGTGTAAGGCCTTGTCTGCCGAGCGCACCCCCTAAGACGACCATAGAGCCCCTTGCCTTTCAATAAAAAACAAAAAAGTTCTCATCGTGAAAGCTCGACAATAAGATGACAAGATCGATGGATCATCGGAAAAAGGGTAGGGGGATACTATGGCTACAACAGAGGCGCCGTTCGACTTCAAGCAATTCCTAAGCAGTCTGGTTGCGAAGAAGCGACCGGAGCCGTCCTACCCGAGCCTTCCTCAAGTTGATGAGACCGGGCGCTCCAATGTGCCGGGGATTTTTCTCGCTGGTGAAGCCGCCGGTACTCCTCTTATCAAGCTTGGGCTGAATCAGGGTCACGAGGTCATGGAGGTCATCGCTGAAGACCTCGC
>JARGOJ010001312.1 GCA_029210225.1 Planctomycetota bacterium | reverse complement strand
AGCGAAGAGTGACCGCGCCTGCTTCATAATCTCCCCCTGAGATCGGGAACGTTGCGCCTGGGCCTATAACTGAACGAGGATCTTCCCCACGTTAACCCGGCCATCCTGCCCGGAGCCCAAAGTCACATAGAGATTCGTCACCTCAGGGATCTCCCGAAGGCGCTGTTCAATCAATCGCAAGTTCCGACTCGACCGAGTTATTGATGAACCCAAGGGCGCCTCAACCTGGACATTGAATTGACTCTCATCCTGCGCCGGCACAAACTCTTTTCCAATAAAACCCGATAAGCCAAGGCTGAGAATAAAGAGCAACAGCGCTGCCAAGATCACAACCGTTCTCTGCCGCAACGCAAAGCCCAAGACCCGAGAGTAGAGAATCTCAGTCTTATCTAAAATCCAATCAGAGAAGCGAAAAATCCCTTTATTGGACTCGGTCAATTTTAAGACCCGTGAACAGAGCATTGGCGAGAGGGTCAGGGCGATAAATGTCGACATTCCCACTGCGAAGGTCACGGTCATGCCAAATTCGAAGAAGAAGCGTCCGACCAAGCCCTTCATAAACGCCACGGGAACGAAGACCGCGGCAATGGTCAAGGAGGTCGCGATCACCGCGAAGCCGATCTCGGAGATGCCCAGAATCGCCGCCTCAAAGCGCCCCTTCCCAGCCTCCATATGGCGCGTCGTATTTTCAATAACAACGATAGAGTCGTCAATAATCATCCCCACCGAGATGCTCTAGGCCAGGGCGCTCATCATGTTAATCGTGAAGCCATAAAGGCATAGGTCGCGATAATCGTCGTAGGAATAGTCACCGCCGCCACAAAAGCGCCACGAAAGCTCCGCAAGAAGATCAATAAGACAAAGACCGCTAAGGCTCCTCCCCGAATCAACTCCCCTTGAGCTTCGTCATTACTCTGCTTCACAAAGACTGATAAATCCTGAGCAAGAATTAACTCAAATCCCTCTGGCAAAACCTCGCGAGCGTCCTCGATCTTGGCCTTCACGGACTCCGCCACCTTGACAAGGTTCGTTCCCGACTGCCGACGAATGAGCAATGAGACTGCTCGCTGACCATTTAATCGAGAGAGGCTGCGCTCTTCCTCCAGGCCGTCTTCACACTGCCCCAGCTCTTCCAAGCGAATCGGCGCTCCGTCTCGATGGGCAATGATCAGGGACGGAAAATCACGGACGCTCTTCAAGAGCCCTTTGGTTCGGACGCCGATCTCACGCTCCCCGGTTTCAATGCGACCTCCCGGGGTTTCGACGTTCTTTGCCCGCAGAGCGTCAATAACAGCCTGAGGCTCCAGTCCATGATTGAAGAGGCTGTCACTTCGAAGCCAAACCCTCACTTCTCGCTCTCGCCCGCCAACCAGCTTCGCCGAGCCCACTCCCCGGGCTCCCTCAATGCGAGGCTTGACCTCGTCCTTGGCGAACTTCGTCAATTCTCGAATCGACTTTGGCCCAGAGATAACGACCGTTAAAATAGGGGCGGAGGCCGGGTCGAACTTCTCAATGATGGGAGCTTCAATTTCCCTGGGTAGCTCTGCGCGAACCCCAGCGATCTTATCCCGGACGTCTTGAGAGGCGACATCAATGTTTACTTCTAATTCAAATTCAATGAAGACCTGACTGACACCCTCTAAGCTCTCCGAGCGCACCGATTTAATACCGTTCAGGGTATTCACGGCCTCTTCAATGGGGTCTGTGACCTCCGTCTCAATGGTTCCTGGATCGGCGCCTTCGTAAATGACTAAAACTGAAACGATAGGGAAGTCAACATCAGGAAACAAACTGACGCCAATTGATCGATAGGAGGTGACCCCGAAGACTAGAAATGAGGAAATAAGCATCAGCACAAAGATAGGACGACGAATTGAAAACTCTGAGAATTTCATTGTTTGTCCTTCCCATCCGCCTTGGATTTGCGACTCGTCACCTTCATACCAACGGCCAAAACAGAAGGGTCATCAACAACAACCGTTTGCCCAACTTTAAGCCCCTTTTCAATTTCAACCCAATCGTCTTCAGTAAGACCAAGCTCGACCG
>JARGOJ010000217.1 GCA_029210225.1 Planctomycetota bacterium | reverse complement strand
CATAAACAACGAAGAAGTCGGTTGTGGCGAGTCCTTCAAAGAACTCTTCAATGCGTGCTTTGTCACCAGTCTTCACGACAACGGCCATTTCCTTGAGGAATAAGGCCAGGGCGAAGTGAGCCACACCGGCGCCGTGCTGAAGCGCTTTGTCGGCGGTGAGGGCTTTCCATCTCAGGGTTCCGTCCCCTCGGCGATACTTCGCCAGCTTGTCGATTTCTCCAGTACTTGTGCGGGGTAGGGTGGCTCTCTTTATCTCGGTCTCGAATAAGGTTGAGAGGGCTTTGCTTCGGTATTCGGCGCGTTTCGAGGGTTCGAGGGTGAGGCTCTTATTGTGAACCTCGTTGATGAGGGCTGTGGAGATCTTTAGGGTTTTTGCTTCCCCGGGTTTGATAAAGCGCTCTTTGGCGTCGACGACCTCAAGCTTGAAGGGTTCGCCGTTCGCTTGTTTGACGGTCGAGAAGCTCTTGTAGATTTCTGCTCGGGAAATCCGGCTGGGTGTGGCGACCACTTTACGTGCGTCCTTCGATTCTCCGACGAGGGAGCGAAGGGTGTAGCGGGCGAGCTTTGTTTCTTTGGCCCAACGTTGAACAATGGCGCGAGCGTCGCGATCGACGGCGCCTCGGTTGACGTTGTTAGCCTCACCGTATTTACCTTCTTTGACAGCATCAGCGATTTCGAGGAGGTTGCGGATGTACTCTTGTTGGCGAAAGCCGAGGTCGCGGGTGACGCGTCGTGGCAGGTGTTTGGCCTCATGAAAGTCGAGTAAGGGGAGTGAGAGTGTGCTGGCGATTTTGCCGCGCTTTTGCAGCCCTTCGAGGAAGCTTCGTTGGTGGGCTTCGAGGCTTTTCCCCTCGACTGTCTTCAGGTAAGTCTCGGCGTTCTTAACGAAATCCACGGCGTTGCCAGCCTTGCCGGTGTTCCTCGCCTCGTTGCCAGCATTGGCTCCGGCCCAGGGTCCAAAAGCGCCCCGGCGAAGTTGTTCGCCGACGAGGGTGGTGACCTGGCTGATTGATTTTCCTTGGCTGCCTTGCCCAGCGATTTCAACGCGAAGGACGTCGCCTTGGCTTGACTGGAGATTGACGGAGCGCCCAGAGCCAGTGTTTCCCTCCAGGGAGCCGTTCTTGAGTCGGCTTGCGAGCTTGCTGACTTCGGCGCTGCTGTAGCCGGTTTTGGCGGGGGCGCCCGCTTCGACGGCGTTGAGTCGGCTGAAGGCGTCGGCGCGAGCGATAAACTCGGCGAGCGCTGTCGCATGCTTGGCCATGTAAGCGCGCCCTGGCTTAGCTTCGAGGGTGAGGCGGATGTCCTTGTTCTTTGCGCTGGGGTCACCTGAGACGCGAGCGAGGGCTTCTTGAGCGGCTTCGAGGCTATTGAAGGACGTCTTCTTACCATCGACACTGAGTTCGTAAGAGACCTTGGAGCCGTTGATTGTTGGGGTGTTCTTACTGGCGAGGCGCTTTTCGAGCACTTCTTCCGAGGGGAGACCGCTACGTTTGATGTTTCGGTCGATGAGGGGCTTGTATTCGGCTGGGTCGAGGTTGAGGAACTCGATCATCTCTGTGAGCTGGTTGCGTGCTTCGTTGGGGTTGCGGGGCGTGCGAGATCGCACAGGGTCTTCACCGGAGCGAGGAGCTTGAGTTGGAGCTTTGAATTCGAAGACCTTGCCAGCTTCGGCGAGGCTCTTAGCTCGTTCAACAAGGGCTTGGTAGAGCTGAACTTCTAGCAGGTGGAGCTTGGGATCGGAGAAAGGCAGGTCGTTCATGCGGAATTCGACGGTGCCTTTTGAGGCCGGGAGGGCTTCGTTGATATTGATCACATTGATGAGGTTGAGGCTGCGGTATTTCCACATCGTCTTCCAGCTCTTTGAGCTGAGTTCATTGATGTTGTGCGCCTTCATTTCGGCGGCGGTGGCGCGGGAGAAGAGCTTCTCTATCTCTGCTTGGGTGCGCTTCTCTGGGGGCAGCTGGGAGATTTTTTCGAGGAGACCGGGGTGGTCGAGGGCGAAGGATCGGGCGAAGCGGTTGGTGACGGCGTCGCTCCGGTTGTGATTGAAGAGTCCGCTGCCGCGAACGGGGTTGAAGAGGGTCCTGAGCAGGGGCTCGAAGGTCTCGTGCATTGTTATGGTGTTGATAAGGGCCGTGGCGTTGCCTCGGGGAGTGATGAGGTCGCGGCCGTCAATGTGAATGTGGGCGCCGGATTTGACGCCTTCTCTGAGTAGTCCGGAGCTCTTAAGCTTTTCGAGGACACGTGTGGACTCGCGAGGATCTTCGAGGGGGGGAGTGACTAGCTCGTAGCCATCGAGGCTGCGCGTGTCAACGTATTCGGGCTCGACTTTCCAGGTTCGTCCTCTGGGGTCGGTGTATTCAGCGCGATAAAGGGTGCGTTCGCCTTCTCCGGATGGATGGGGGACATTCCAAACGATTTTTTTGACGTCGTTTGCGCCGCCTCCATAATGTTTTGCGATGACCTCCATCACCTTACGATAGTTCTCGTAGCTCTGGTTTTCCCAAAGCGCGGCGCGATTTCCCTGCCCGGCAAATTCAAATTCTGCGCCAAAAAGGCGAGAGTTTTTTGAAGCTTCGGGTGGTGAAACGGCTCTTTCTTGTGCAGAGGCAACGCTGCCAAAGAGTGAGAGTAGCACCAGGATTTTGATGGATATGTTGCGCATGTTTGAGAGTTCGCAAAAGGAGTTCGAACAGCTCCTATTTACGTGAAAAAGGGCTCTTTGTCAGTCATAGTCGCGTAAAAGCTTTGGATCTGTTTTCGGAGCAGCCTGGAGGCCGTGAGTCTTTTAGGCTGCTGACAATCGGAAAATTCCGGAGTAAATTTTCAAGGTCTTGCTTTAGGCAAGGAATGAAGATGGGCAGCAAAATAAGAAAAATGAACGTTTGTAGGAACTTTTGAATCTCAAAGCCGTCTCAGTAGGGATAGCCGCAGCAGAGTTCCTTTTTCAAACGTCCACACTTTGCGTGCGTGTTTCATTTAATAGAGGATAAGTAAAAGTACTATCTCCGAAGAGGATTGGGTTATGAAGCGAAGCTACCGCTGGGGAATGATCGGAATCATAGGGCTGGCCTTATCAGTGCCATGTCTGCCGATTTCCTATGGCGACGACGACAAGAACCCAACGGCGAAGAACAAGGCGTTGGAGAAGCTGAAACAGCGGCATAAAGAGACGCTGGCTCGCTATGAGCGCTTTGAAAACTCGCTCTTCCGGTTGCAAAATGTTCTCTCCAGGATCGACCCGGAGAAGTCTTTGCGTCTTCGTAAGGCCTACGACCAGGCTCACGAAGCGCAGATCAAAGAACTGATGGAGAAGGTTCAGACTCTCATCAAAGAGCGCAACTACGAAGAGGCTTATCACCTCGAAGGTCAAGTCGAGCGCGAACTCGATCGACTGATCAAACGCCTCAAAGAGGTCGCCAAGGAAGATCAAAAGAAGCTCGATAAGAAGAAGCTTGAGAAGATCAATAAGCAGCTGAAGAAGTTGATTAAGGATCAGACGAAGCTTAAGGACGAAACAAAGAAGGCCAAGGCGCTCAATAAGCAAGCTGATGCTCTGGGCAAAGCCGCCGCTCGCGTCGGCAAGCTCATTGAGAAGCAGGAAGCCGCCGTCGCCAAGACCCAAGGCATGATGGACGGCGCCAAGCCCGGCAAAGCTGGTGAGCCCGGTAAGAAGCCAAGCGCCGCAAAGATGAAAGCCAGCGCCGCTCAGCAAAAGGCAATCGCCAAAGAAACAGAAGAAGTCAAAAAGATGGTCGCAGGCGCTATGAAAGGCGCTGGCGGAGAGTCTCCTCCCGGAGCAGGACCCATGAAGCCCGGGGCTCAAGGCGCCAAGTCACCTGGTCGGCAGCTCTCTAAAGCAAAGAACGAGATGGGCAAGGCCAGCGAAGGCCTCGATAAGAAGGAGGGCAAGAAAGCGCTTGAGCGTCAAAAGAAGGCTCTCGATCGTTTGAAGAAGGCCAAGGAGGCCCTCGAAAAGAAGAAGCGCAAGCTCTTAGAGTTGGCCAAGCTTAAAGAACTCGCTAAGAAGCAGAACGACCTGAGAAAGCGCACTCAAGCTCTCCAAAAGCAAATGGGACAGCAAGGCGGCAAGCAGGGCGGCAGCGAGAAGACTGGTGGCAAACAAGGTGGCAAACAAGGTGGCAAGCAAGGCGGGAAACAAGGTGGTAAGCAGGGCGGCAAGAAAGCTCCTGGTCAGCGCAATGTGCAGAAGGCTCAGCAGAAGCAAAACGACGCCAAGAAAGACCTCAACCAAGAGAAGCCAAAGGACGCCGAACAGAATCAAGAAGAGGCGATCGACGAGTTGAAGAAGGCTCAGGAAGAAGTCCAAGAGGCTCTCGTCCAAGCTCGCCGTCAGGAGCAAGAAGAATTGTTGCGCGGTCTCATGCAGCGCTTCACCGACATGCTCGCCCAGCAACAACGCATTAATACAGAAACGGCCAATGTTCATGCTCAGAGCGTGGCCAAGAAGATCTCTAAACGGAAACTCAAGCTTGTCGCTCGCCGCTTGGCGACTTCGAAAGAACCCACCAAGCTCGGTGAACTTCAGATCTCCGAAAAGGTCGAAGAGACCATTGAGCTTGTCGAGCAAGAAGGGTCCTCCACCGTACTCCCCATGATTCTCGCGGATCTCTCCGACGACCTCCGAACTCTCTCGGCGCGTTTGCAAAATCTCCGAACCGGCGAAGTCACTCAGGCTTTGCAGAAGGACGTTGAGCAAACCATGAAAGAATTGATTGAGGTCATTAAGAAAGAGCTCAAGAAAAAGAAGGAAGAAGGCGGCGGCGGTGGCGGCGGCGGTGGCGGCGGTGGCGGCGGTGGCGGCGCTCAAGAAGAGCCCCTACTCCCAGGCACCGCAGAACTAAAACTCATTAAAAAGATGCAGATGCGTATTAACTCGATGACGAAGCGTTTTCACAACAAACGACCTGATGGCAAAGAGTTGACACCCCAAAAATCGGATGACTTGCGTATGATTGAGCGGCGCCAAGAAAAAACCGCTGATATCACTCGCACGTTGCACCGCAAACTTAACAAGGAGGATTGATTGCATGAGCCGTCAACTATTTTCACTAGCACTGGTCGCTTGTATGCTCGCTCCTTGCGGGTCTGCAAACGCCGGAGAAGCCGACACCACCGTTAAGAAGTTCAAGGAGAAGCTGATTGTTGGGGGCGTTGCATCCAAGGCCGATCTTGAATCGAAGATGAATGGTGTTGCAAAACACGAGTACATTCACGAGGCCCTGCTGAAATACAACTCGGCTTACAAGCAAGCCTTTCAACTGAGCAAAAGCGACCCTCTTGGAGTGGTTGCCTGGAGCAAAGTGATCGAGGCCAAGCCTGATAAGTTTCAGGTCGCTGAAGCTCACTACCGCCTCGGCCGCTCCTACCTTCTCCTCGAAGAGTTCGAAAAGGCCGCCAAGGAGTTCGAGTTCGTCAACTCTAAGCTCGGTGAATTCACCACTCGCAGCGCGGAATCACACCTCTTCCTTGCTTATGCATACGGCAAAATCGATATGCTTCGAGAAGACAATACAGCCATGAAGACCAAGCGTGCCAAGCATGTCCTCGGTCAAATGCTGAAGAACTACCCCACGGCTCCTGAGCGCTACCTGGAAACAGCTCGCTGGTTCCTCCGCGAACTCAAAGGTCAGGGCTCGGGTCCTCTCCTAGAGCTCAGCAAGCGCATGGACACGATTCGTCGTCTCCTTAAGAAGGGCGAGACCGGCAAGAATCCGACTCAGGATCGCCAAAAGAAGGTTGTTCAAGAGCTTGAGCGTTTGATCAAGATGCTCGAAGAGCAGCAGAAGAACAAAGGCAAAGGCCAGGGCGAATGCAAGAAGTGCAAGGGCAAAGGTTGCAAGAGCTGCAGCAAGCCAGGTCAGAAGCCTGGAAGCAAGCCTGGCAATAAGCCCATGAACGATTCCAAACTGCCTGGTGGTTCAAGCAAGGTCGGCAAGCTCCGTCGTGACGCAAAGCGCGGCACCAAAGAAGCTTGGGGCAACGCTCGCGATAAAGAGCGCGCCAAAGTCTTGGACGTTCTGAAAGAGCGCTACCCAGAGCAGTACAAAGAAATCATCGAGCAATACTACCGCCGCATCAACAAGGGAAAGCGCAACTAAGCCTTTCCTCGCCTCTCACCTTAGAATGGGCTCTCCAGCCTGTTCTAAGCCCTGAGAGCTTGTTGCAAATGGGCGCTCGTCGCTCCTTTGCAACAACCTCGCTGGGTTGGAAGGTCCTGCTTTCTTTGGACCTTGCTGTCTATTTCCTGCCAATTCCAGATATTTCGGGATTGAGATTCAGATGAGATCTATGACTTTGTGCCTGTCGGCTGCTGCTTTGTTAGCCGTCACGGGATCAATGACTGTCCTCACGGCCGAGGACGATGACCTACAAAAAATACTCGCCAAAGCCAAAGAGATCGAAGCGAAACGCATCAAGATCATTGAGAAGGTCGTCCCTGCCGTGGCTGCTGTCTTCCCAGGACAAGTGGGTAAAGGCGGCGGATCCGGGGTGATTATTCATCCTCGGGGCTATGTGCTGACGAACTTTCACGTGGTCAAGACGGCGCGACGAGTCAACATTGGCCTGAGTGATGGTGTTGTCTATAAGGCCGACGTGCTCTCGATTGACCCGACCGGGGACATCGCGCTTTGCCGGATTCGAGGCAAGGACCGCTTTCCTTATGTCGAGCTTGGTGATTCGGACGCCCTCACAATGGGGGAGCGCGTTTACGCCATGGGAAACCCCTTTCTCCTAGCGACGGATTTCAAACCAACGATTACCGAAGGCTTGGTCGGCGGTATCCATCGCTTCCGCGGCTCAGGTGTGAACCTCGTCTATGGCGACTGTATCCAGACAGACGCAGCGATCAATCCAGGAAACTCCGGGGGGCCACTCTTCGATGCGAAGGGCCGGTTAATTGGGATTAACGGTCTCGGTGGCTTTCGCAAAGAGCGCGGGCGCTTTAACGTGGGCGTTGGATACGCCGCATCAATCAATCAGATTAAATACTTCGTCGCTGAGCTAAGAGCCGGTGGTCAGGTGCGCCACGGCACCATGGAAGCCACGGTCCGCGACGACCCAGATCCTCGCAACTTGAAGAAGACCATTCCTGTTTTTGACCAGATGTTTGAAGACTCCGTCGCCTTCAAAGCGGGGCTTCGGATTGGCGACCAGGTCTTGGAATTCAACGGCCGTCGCATCTTCAATCAGAACAACTTCCTCACTGAGTTATCGCGATTGCCTGAGGGCCATCTTGTGAAGATCAAGGTTCGCCGCCGGGGTGAGAAGTTCAAAGTGATCGGTGAGTTCGTTTATGGCTTCCGCTTGAAAGGCCTCGATAGCGGTCCGAAGAAAGGCGCTTACAAACAGATTCCTGCGCTGGCGAAAGAAGAGCTAGCCTTGGTCATGAAGGACTTCCGCGAAGGAAACAAAGGCCTGCTCGCGAAGCCAGCGAACTTTGCCCGCTATGGCAAGCGTTACAAAATGCAGAACGGCAAGAAGGGCGCTGGAAAAGAGCTCTTCGAAGCTCACCGTGGGGAGCGCTTTCGCGTTGAGATCGGCGAGAAGAAAGCCCGGACTATCTGGACTTATGACGCGAAGATGTTGCGCCGTAAGGATGACGATGGCGCTCTTCAT
The DNA here is from genome assembly GCA_029210225.1 of Planctomycetota bacterium. Taxonomy (GTDB): domain Bacteria; phylum Planctomycetota; class J058; order J058; family JARGOJ01; genus JARGOJ01. Next base: position 3,361 of record JARGOJ010000217.1, on the reverse strand, counting down.
GAAATCGAGTCCGACGACGAAGCCTTTGGTGCTCACGTTGTTCCCTCGGCCATTCTTTATGCGCTCTCAAGGAACAGCATTGATAAATTAAAGGGCAAGGTTCAGTTTGAGGGAGGAGAGATCGTCGATGGCCATCACTGTGCTCGGATTGGATTCAGTGATACCGAGGACCATTACACTCGCGCCTATATCGACCTTAAAACGGGGCGCCTCAGAGGTTATGCAAGCCTTGACGAGAGCGGTGACTCCTTCGTTGATACTATTTTTAAGGACTATCGCGATGTCAATGGGGTCATGAGGCCATACGTGATTGAACGTCGCTATTGGACGAGCGGCAAGGTGATTCACCGTGACGAGGTTGAGTATTACTGCGTCGTGCCAAGTAAAGCGCGCTGGTATGCCAGCCCAGGGGCAGAAGCAGAGCGCAAGAAGCTCGTTTTAGTGAAGAGGCCAAAACCAGAGCCAAAACCAGAGCCAAAACCCAAGCCGAAGTTGATTCCTAAAGACCTGCTTATCGAAGTGCAGGACTCCGGGGCCCTTTTGCTAGGAGGAAAGCCGGTGAAGGACATGGAAGCTTTGAAGGCCTCGCTCGATGCTCACTACAAGAAACATGGCGCCCTAAGCAATATTACAGTTCGCGGCGACAAAGCGATATCCATGAAAAAGCTGGTGGGAGTTCAGAAACTGGTTCTTGTGGCGGGCTTTAAACGGCTCACTAACGAGTTCATCGTTCCCAAAGACCTGCTCATTGAAGTGCAGGACACAGGGGCGATTGTTGTGGCAGGAGAGCCTGTGAAAGACGCGAGTGCTTTGCTCAAAGCTCATCGCAAGAAATATAGTGTGCTCAGTAAAATCACTGTTCGTGGTGATAAAGCCCTGTCCGGTGAGCTAATGGCTAAAATTCAGAGAAGCGCTCTCTTGGCGGGCTTCAAGCACACAGGCGCTGAATTTACCAAGGCGAAAATTGTTTCCAAAAGGATGCTCATCGAATTGAGAGCATCGGGAGAGATTCTCATGGCAGGCAAGGCTGTGAAGGATTTCAAAGGAGTTAAGGAGACGCTTGTTCAACACGCCGAGAAACATGGGATTGCGAGCGTCCTCGTCATTGATTGTGACCAAGAGGTCAAATACTCCAAAGTGAAAGAGCTCTTAGAGATTGCGGTCGGACTTAAATTCAAAAACATAGAGTTTAAAGCTCCCATACCGAAACCAGAGCCTAAGCCCAAACCCAAACCAAAACCAGAGCCAGAGCCAAAACCTGAGCCAAAACCTGAGCCGAAACCTGAGCCGAAGCCGAAACCCAAACCACGGACGCCCTACTTCCGTTGAGAATAAGTGAGAGGATGACAATGAGAATAAATAGCACCTTGCTCTGTCTCGCTTTAGCGCTTTGTCCCGGGGCCGTATTCGCTCAGGACGCTGCGCCAACGAAGGCAGACAAAAAGACTGTTCAAAAGAAAAACGCCCGTCAGACTTTGATTGAGAAGCTCACCAAGAGCACCATGAAGTCGATTGTGAAGGTTTACGGAGCTGGTGGAATCAAAGGGATCCCTGGCTTTGCCACAGGGGTTGTGGTCGATTCTAAAGGCATGATCCTCACCACTTGGAGCGTCGCCCTTCGCACAGATAACCTGAAGGTTGTCGACGATCAGGGCCAAAGCTTCCCTGCCGTTCTTCACCGTCACGATCCAGTCCTTGGCGTGGCGCTGATAAAGACGAAGAGCCCCGCTAAGTGGCCGGTCTTGAAATTTGTCGACTCTTCTAAGGTGAAGACTGGGCAGAGCATTCTGTCCTTCGGAAATGCCTTCAACGTGGCTGTCGGTGAAGAGAAGCCGAGCGTGGCTGAAGGTTCTATTTCGTTAGTCGCGCCTTTGGATGCTCGGATCGGAATTCAGAGAAGTCGCATTCGCGGCACGGTCTTCTTAACAGATGCGCCGAATAACCCGGGCACTCAGGGGGGGCCGCTGGTGAACTTGAACGGCGAGGTCATTGGAATCAATGGCGCGGTTGTTGAAAGCGCCAGCACAAACACCCCGCTCAACTTTCATATCCCAGCCAATAACTTTAAGAGCTTTGTCGCCGAAGGAATCGCCAACTGGAACAAAGAAGCCAAGGAGAAGGCGGCGCCTAAGGAAAAGGAAAAGAAGAAGAAGCTGTGGCTCGGCATGAAGGTGCTCCGCATGTATTTCAACCGTCCTCCGCCGACCTACATTGACCAGATCTTCCCGGATTCACCAGCCTCAAAGGCCGGTCTTCAGGTTGACGACCTCATTTTTCAGTTGAACGGCGATACGATTCGCGAGGTCGAGGCTTTCGATAGAGCTGTTGAGGAAATGGAGATCGGCAAGGAAGTTGTCTTCACGGTAAAGCGCGGCGACAAAATCGTGAAGTGCAAGCTGACGCCCATGGCTTATGTGGCGCCAAAGAAGCCAGGCAATGACCCTAAAGATAAAAAAGATAAGTAGGAGCGATTCACCAATGAAAATAGCAAAGAGTCTCTTTCTTACTTGTGCTTTGGGCGTGTTCACTCTCTCCGGAGCTTGGGCCGACGACCTAACGGATGAGCAAATCATTGAGAAGGCAGTGACCATAGCGGTTAAGAGAGCCTCGCAATACGTTGTCCGTATCGACACTCTGGGAGACCTTCGTGAGGGCGTTAAGAAAGGCAGCAAGCTACTCGCTAAAAAGGGCTTTAAGCAGGCTTATGGCCCCTCTACGGGGACCATAGTCTCGGAGAAAGGTCACATTGTGACCAGCCTTTTTACTGTTCGGAATGAACCTCGGCACATCTTCGTCACTCTTAATGATGGGCGTCAATATGTTGCCAAGGTTGTGGGCAAAGATTCCAGCCGCGGTATCGCTTTATTGAAGATAAATTCCGAGAAGCCTCTGCCAGCCTTAAAAATGATGGCTAAAAAGGACATCAAGGCCGGGCAGTTCTCGATTGCTATCGGCTACGGATATGGCGGCAAGAAGCCCAATATCAGCGTTGGAATCATCAGCGCCAAGGATCGTATTTCTGGCAAGGCCTTGCAATCAAGCGCGTTGATCTCCCCGGCCAATTACGGCGGAATCATTGCCAGCATTGATGGCCGTGTTCAAGGCGTGATTGTGCCCTTGACTTCTTCAGGGCGCATGGCCGGCGTTGACTTCTACGACTGTGGAATCGGTTTTGCCATTCCCGGAGAAGACCTGGCGCGGGTCTTGCCTCGATTGATCCAAGGCGAGAGCTTGAAGTCGGGCTTCCTCGGCATTGTCGCCGACCAGGCGAAGACTAAGGGGGGCATCAAGGTCAAGCAAGTCATCCGACGGTCTCCGGCCGACAGAGGAGGGCTCAAAGCGGGGGACGTGATTACGAATG
>JARGOJ010001311.1 GCA_029210225.1 Planctomycetota bacterium | reverse complement strand
AGGTCCTGGCGTTCTTATTGGCGACCCTCGCCGAGGGCCAAAAAGCCCTTCCCAATCCCCGTAGCTTCGGAGTGGCGCGCCCATGAGTTTTCCACGTTTTCAATCGGTTTTGGTGGCGAACAGAGGAGAGATTGCGGAGCGAGTGATTCGTAGCGCGAAGCGCCTCGGCTATCGAAGCATTGCGATTTACTCGGACGCCGACAAAGACGCTCCCTATACCCGGTTGGCAGATGTCACCGTTGCTATTGGCGCGTCTCCGGCGGCTGAGTCTTACTTAGATATCGAGAAGGTCCTCGGCGCGGCCAAGAGTTCTGGGGCTGAGGCGATTCATCCGGGGTACGGTTTTCTCTCGGAGAACGCCGCATTTGCGAGGGCTTGTACTGACGCCGGACTCATATTTATTGGGCCTTCGGCAGACGCTATTGAGAAGATGGGAGACAAGGCCCGAGCCAAGCGACTCCTCGAAAGCTCCGTCCCTTTGTTGCCGGGATATCAGGGTGACGATCAAGAGTTGGAGAGCCTCGCCAAAGAAGCCAAGTCCCTCGGCGCCCCTCTCATGATTAAAGCGGCGGCCGGAGGCGGTGGCAAAGGGATGAGGCTGGTGGAAATCCTCGCCACTTTGCCTGAGGATTTAGAGTCTGCGCGACGAGAAGCCATCGCGGCCTTCGGCTGTGGCGACCTGATCTTAGAGCGGGCGGCGCTGCGCCCGAGGCATGTTGAGATTCAGATCATCGGTGATGAAGCGGGAACGGTCCTCTCTTTAGGGGAGCGTGATTGCTCCGTTCAGCGGCGACATCAGAAAGTCATTGAGGAAGCTCCGAGCCCTGCGGTTAACTCAGAGCTTCGCCAGAAGATGAGCCAAGCGGCGGTCGAGGCGGCGAAAGCGGTCAAATACGTGGGGGCTGGGACTGTTGAGTTCTTACTTTGCGAAGACGGGCAGTTCTATTTTCTTGAGATGAACACTCGCCTTCAAGTGGAACACCCGGTTACAGAAATGGTGACTGGGCTCGACTTGGTGGGGCTCCAGCTCTCCGTGGCCCAGGGCCATCCTTTACCGTTGACCCAAGACGACGTCAAGCTCCAGGGTCACGCTATTGAGGTCAGGCTTTATGCGGAAGACCCAAACAACGACTTTCTCCCTTGCACCGGTCGCCTTCACACTTGGGATTTTCCCGATTCAGTGAGAGTCGACGGGGGTGTGGAGTCGGGCTCCGAAGTGACGGCCTTCTACGATCCGATGTTGGCGAAGATCATTGCTCACGGCGAGACAAGAGATGATGCTCGGCGCAAGTTAGTGGCGGCCCTCAAAGCCGGGGCGGTGCTTGGCCTGGCGAATAACCGGAGCTTTCTCATAGATGCTTTGTCTGTCCCCGCCTTTGTTGAGGGTCAGGCGACCACAGCCTTTATCTCAGAGTGGGATCGAGCGAGTTCAGCAACTCTGTCGGGAAATGAAGTCGCGGCAGCGGCCGGGGCCTTGCAGTTTGCCAGGGATGGAGTTGTTCATCAGCGCTCCCCGGGGCTCACCGGATGGTCGAACTCTCCCTGGATCGAAAATCGTCTCATCTTAAAATTGGCTGGGGAGAGCTTCGAGCTGGCCCTGAGAAGAGACGGCGCAGACCTCATTGTCCGCCATGAAGAGAGCGTCTACCGCGTTGAAATGGGGGAAAGCGCTCAACGAGTGAATGGCGAGAGATTCACGACTTGCCTGGTCCTCGAAACCGACGATTCCGGCTTCATGAAAGTGGGGCCGCGAGACCTCCAATTCCAAGATGTCACGCTCCCGTGCCCGGATAGTGAGGCGGAAGGAGGAAGTGGCGTCTTGGTGGCTCCGATGCATGGAAGAGTGGTGGCGAGTGACTTTGAGGTTGGGGACAAGGTCAGCAAGGGCGATCGAGTTCTTGTGATGGAAGCTATGAAAATGGAGCAGGCCTTAGTCGCTGATATCGATGGGGTCATTGAGTATGTGGCGGAGAAGGATAGTCAGGTAGCTGCGGGAGAAACCGTGGTGAAGATTCAGCAGGAGACTCCAAGCAAGGTATGATAACGCCCTTCCAA
>JARGOJ010001310.1:1438-2055 GCA_029210225.1 Planctomycetota bacterium | reverse complement strand
CGGACGAAACTCCAGTAAACCGGAGCGAGGCGAGCAAGAGAGCTGGGTCATCCATGGTAGTCCGGAGTGGACGCGAGAAAACTTGGACTTAAGCAAAGAAGACGCAGGAGAAAAGTTGCTCGACGAGTTTTGCCGTTGGGCTGGGATTCTTGAGCGTCCAATAAGAGCGCGGGCGCATCGTTGGCGTTACGCCCAGGCGAGTACGAAAGCGGGGCCTGACTGTCTCTATGACCCAGAAATGGGTCTGGGAGCCTGTGGTGATTGGTGTCACTATGGGACAGTCGAAGGCGCTTGGCGCTCTGGCTTTGAGATGGCGAAGACCCTGTTAAAATAGGATTGAAAATCAATCCAACTAAGTTGAAGAAAGTGGAGAAGAATTGATGAAGATTGATATCGGGATTTCGGACGAGGACAGACAGGGAATTGCAGATGGTCTTTCGCGATTGCTGGCGGATACTTACAGCTTGTATATCAAGACCCACGGCTTTCATTGGAACGTCACCGGGCCGCAGTTTCATTCATTACACGCGTTGTTCATGGAGCATTACAACGAAATGGCCCTGGCGGTCGATGAAATCGCCGAGCGAATTCGAGCCCTGGGAGTCTTTGCCCCGGCC
>JARGOJ010001310.1:0-1428 GCA_029210225.1 Planctomycetota bacterium | reverse complement strand
TAGAGATGGGCTCTCAGTTGTTCTCAATTTGCCAAATTGAGCACAGTGAAAGAAGAGACGGGCGCTCCCAGCGCCGAAGACATGTTGAAGCAGCTCGTGGCGGACCACGAGACCATCGTGCGCACCGCTCGGGAGATTCTCCCCATTGCCCAGAAGGCCACTGACGAAGCGACTGTGGGGCTCGTGGTCGATCGTATGACCTTGCATGAAAAGACAGCGTGGATGCTCCGGGCAATGCTCGGTTAATCTTAACGGACAGGTTCGTCACAGATATAGAAAGAGGAGCCCTGAGGTCACTCAGGGCTCCTCTTTCTATGTGGTCTTCTTACTTTTTGGTGAGTGCTTTGACCTCTTTCAAAGCCTTTAGGTAGTCTTTATGGGCTTTCGATTGTTTTTCCTTAACAACTGAAATCGCTCCATAGATGCTGTTCACGATCCTGCGTTCTTTGGTCTTTTTATTTGTTGAGATAAAGAACAGATATTCTTGGTCCTTTTTAAGAGAAATCGTTTCATACCTGGCATTACTGTAATAGTAGATCGTCAAGGTCTTGGTCGTCACCGCGCCTTTGTAGATCGATTGGCAAAGCACGACGGCCTTGAATTCTTTCAGTTTCGGACCACTCGGAACCTGCGCTTTGACGGGTTTCTTTGATTTTTCGATGCTGAGCACCTTTGCGACAACTACATGACTGGAATATTTCAGCTTCTGAGATGTAGTCAAGATTCTCATTTTTGCGTGAACGATTGAGGGAGTGAACATCAGCAAAAATAGGCTGAGACAGAGGGTTGTTTTCACATGACGATTCATCTTTAAGCTCCGCGAAAGTTGTTGATTTTACAATTAGACCCATCCGAGCAAAACAAGTTCCAAGAAACTACTTCTTGTAGCTTTTCTTCCAAAGCTTCTTCCTGATCAGCCTCCATATACCTTTTGGTGTGTAGCCAAATCTATCAAAACCGCGTTTTTGAGAAGCTGAAAGTCACTGCTTCACCGCTACTTCCCATGAACTCTATTTTATGTGTAGCCAGTGGGCGATTTTGGGAAAGTAGATTGGAATGATTTCTAACTTCAAATTCCAATTGCGCAACATCTTCCTTTCTCGATATCAGCAGATAATAATGCTTGTTTTCGACCCATTTCAACGTGGAGATCTATATCTGTTCTATCAATCCCTAAAGAAATGCGAACGCGCCTCAAGCAAGAACTCACTCCTGCAACGTTCTCTGGAGAAATACCATGAACAAGACTCCCATTGAATTCCTAAGCTTCACCCCGGAGATTGCTCACCACTTTAAATCCATCAATCAAGAATGGATTGAAGATATGTTCGAAATGGAAGAGACCGACCAGGCGGTCTTAAATGACCCACAAAAGTACATCATCACTCCCGGCGGACAAGTCTGGTTTGCCCGACATCCTGAACTCGG
>JARGOJ010001309.1 GCA_029210225.1 Planctomycetota bacterium | reverse complement strand
GATCGCTAAGGCTAACAGCTGCGCGTGTTCATTCGGGGAATTGCCGGATAATAAGAAAACCAAGTATTAGAAGCCGAACCTGGTCGAATCACTCCCTTCTATTTAGCAGCAACCTCGATTTCTCAGTTCTCATATCATCAACACAAACGGGTAACGCTGTGAGGGCGAGCGAAAGAGAGACTGGGAAACTAGAGTTGAAGTTTGAAAATCGGCAATCGGATTTAGTGTTTGAAACGCAATTTCTGACCGATCTCACTTGTCTAAACAACTTTATTGTCTCTCTTGATAATTTTGCGAAGAAAATTCCCTCAAAATTCTGACTCTTCTCCCTCAAAACAAAGCTCCTAGGTTCTGGCCTTATTCTGGGACATGTTTCGATTTGAGCCATGGCCCGAATGAATCTGCTTTGAGATTCTGGAGGCTCTTTCGAATATTACGCTTGCTTCGAATGTTTCGACTGGCTATCTTGTACCGGTACAAAGGGTGGGATTTCAAAAGTGGAGGTAACGGATGGCAAAGCTCTCAGAACCGTTAAGGCTCGAATCAAAGAGCGCTGATTTAGCCGGAGTGGCTGGCAATCGGCTTGCTGACTTGCTAGAGAATCAAGCTATGGGGGAGTCGGTCATACGCCTGACTGCTGAAGGAGTCTCAGAGGCGGTTCCAATGAACGTCCCTGTTGAGGTTCTCAAGCTCCTCGCTGGAATTTTGAAGCAACTTGCGGAGGGGAACACCATTTCGATCGTTCCCTACAACCAGGAACTGACCACCCAGCAGGCCGCCGATATTCTCAATGTTTCCAGACCCTACTTAGTAAAGAGCATTCTTGACCAAGGAGATATGCCGTTCCGCCATGTGGGGAATCGACGGCGAATTCGATTCCAAGATTTGATGGAGTATCGGAAGAGGGACTCTGAGAAACGTCAGAAAATCTTAGACGAAATGACTGCAGAAACAGAGGAGTTAGGACTTTACGACGAATAAGTTGAAGGCGATTCCATGACTCAGTTTACAGTGATCTACGATGCGAATGTCCTTTATCCTTTCAATATGAGAGATTTGCTGATTCAACTGGCACAACCTGAGTTGGACCTTGTTCGAGCAAGGTGGACGGAAGAAATTCTTGACGAAGCATTTCGAAATCTATTAGCCAATAACCCTCATTTGAAAACGGCACAATTGAGTCGAACTCGCGAACTGATGTGTCAATCCGTCCCGGATTGCCTTGTTGAAGGTTATGAATCATTGATTGCAGACCTGGAACTCCCAGACCCAAATGACAGACACGTCCTCGCGGCTGCGATACGAGTCAATGCTGAGGTCATAGTGACCTTGAATCTAAAGGACTTTCCGAGCGAAAGTCTTCAGACATTCGACTTGGAGGCTCAAGAGCCAGATGCCTTTCTGTTAAATCTGATCTGATTGCCTCATCGAGCTCCGAATCGAGTTCTAAAAGCTCTCCAGTCAATCGTCAGTCGAAGGCGTAGGCCTCCTCTCGCCCTCGATGAATTCATGGATATATGCAGCCGCAACGGTTTTCCCAATTCCATGAAAAGACTTCGTGAGTTCATGAAATAGTTGGCCATGAAGAGGTTTTTAAGCGAGGGTTCACAAGCCTTGCGTCGAAAATTCGACAGCGGTATTTTGCAGGGTAACAGTCATTAGGTCTCTGGAAGCCTCCAGTTTATTGTGAAGGTAAAAGTGACTGGTCAGGGTGAGGGCCCATCTCTTCCTGTGTGACGAACGCAAAACCTTTGCTCAGTCCGCCAAAGCGGCGAGAGCAATTCAATTCAAGCTCCTAAATGCCCGGAAACCCGCTCCGTTCCAAACGGCGCGAGCGACGGTGCTATGTCTATACGCTGAGCGGCAATAATTCGCCGACTTTCCCACAGAGCCGCCGCGAAGGATTCGAGCGAAGCGCTCGCCCCATTGAGAAGAAGAATCGGAGGGGGCCTTTTTGTAGTTGTCAGTCCAACCATCCTGACAAAGCTCGTCGACATTGCCGGACATGTCGGCGAGGCCGAAGGCGTTTGTTTTGTTGGCGTGTTCTGTAACGGG
>JARGOJ010001308.1 GCA_029210225.1 Planctomycetota bacterium | reverse complement strand
GGTCGAAGGAGTCGCATCATCGACGGCTAACTTGGCGATTTCTTCCCCATGTTCAGTGTCAAAGATCAGGATCTCTCCTCCACTTGCAGAGACTCCGGCCCTTTCGCCAGCATTCTCTTGCAACCAAGCCAACAAATCATCGACGGTTACCCCATTCCAATCAGGCATACTCTCATCTCCAGTTTTTTTCGAAAGTTAAGTTTTTGTGCACTTGTCGAGTTAGTCGTCGACAAGTGTTCGCTCTTAGAGCTGGAAGTGGATTATCCTAAGATCTCAACGTCAACCGAGCAGTCATCGCCTGAATTGGAAACAACTTGAACCTTGTCATAGTTGTCTACATGAGCGCCGTGCTCTTCGTAGAAAAATGGACGCTGGGTGCCTTTCATAGGACCGTCAACAAATTTAACCGTTAAGTTTAGAAGCAGTATTTTTGGATTGATTCCCTGAGGATCGGCTTTGGAAATGGTGACCAGAGTTTCCTCTGTATAAACCATCACTGAGCCATGAACGTATATCGCGTGAGGATCTTCCTTTTGATTAATTACGGCATTTAATGCGAGATTACAACTCATTCTCTTCTCCTTGTTAAACAGTTTTTAATGAATGTGAACAGCTTTTGATACTTAACTCAATCGTTGTAGGGACGGATATCTTTGCCGAGTGCATCGACAATTAGCTGGAAGTCGACCATGTAAGCCCGGTCTCCAATCTCTCTATCAATGCCAACCAACAAACCCACAGCTTGTCCGTCTGAATCAAACCATACTGCTCCTGAATCTCCTTGAGCAGCCACACACCGATCTGATCTAGCACTCTTTACGACATAGACGCGATCGAAGGATATTCCGCCGACGGTGTGACCATTCTTGTAGCACTCTGTTACCAGACCTGATGTGAGTCCGGTATAAGCACCTACCTTTCTCACACGAAGATCTTTCTTGGGACGCATTCTTAGTGAACGAATACGATAGTTTTGTTGGCCGTAGGGCTTTGAACGAAACGCCCTTTTAGAATGAGTTACGTCAATTAAGGCAGTATCGGCGGAGCGCGCAATAGTGACTTTTTTGCCTATGTAAGATTTTGAATAAGGACTATCGGGTGAGTCAATTGTTAGCCCTTGATGGGTTTCAATATAGTATCTTTCGATTCCGCCCATATTGAAGTCGATGAGTCCGTTGTAAAGGTGAGAAACAGTCAAGGCATAAATCTTGTTTGTCTGATTCCCCGCTTGCAATAAAACCCCCAGTGTCCCATAGCCAGAATTACCATAGGCACCAATTCCAAGGCCTGGACACAACAGTTTCGATGTTTTACGGAGTCTAGAGGGGCCTCTCATACAACTAATCCCCTCACTTGGAATCCCGTCCACAACATCGACTGGCAAACCGTCAAATTCTGTTGGCAAGGACTTTGTTGTTCGAGATACTTTTGAGCGAATATGAACTTTCAAACAATAACTCGGTTCAATGATGCCTAGCCGTTCACGAAGACCATAGCCAACTGCAAGGACGCCGTTGTATCCAGTAATATATTTTGCAAGGTCGGCAGCCTTTGATTCACAGAGTTTGCGTTGAGCCTCATCTACGGGAAATTTGAAATCTGCCTTCGCTTCTTTCAAACGGCTGAAATAAATTCCCGATCTATCCAACACACCCCAAACACTTAGTTGTTGTCCAAGGTATCTTTTCAGATTTGCTGGCCTTTGAGATGTTGAAAAACGTCCGGTGAAAACTGTTCGAAGGCATTTCAACTTCGAAACATTGAGGCCATACCGATCACCAATTTTGACTACTATTCCTCTTAACCACTGAAAGGAATCTTCCATTGTAAGCGCCCCTGACTAATTGTTAGTTGCATCCTGTAGAGCCTTTAGTTCCTCCTCGGCCTTTATTCGAGCCGTTCGTGCTTCAGCGAGCTTTTGTTCCGCTTCCAGTTTCTTTGTCTTTTGCTCTAATTCTGAGATGCGCGCCTCGTCTTTAGAGGTATTAATTGTATCAATGACATCGGGTATCTTTTCGATAGCACTCGACGCTGCGTCCAGAGCTTCTGCAGATTT
>JARGOJ010000216.1:10840-11049 GCA_029210225.1 Planctomycetota bacterium | reverse complement strand
TCGGAAGCTTAAGATTCCTATCATAAAAGCGTTTTGCCCTTTATCATGACCACGGGTATCCGTTTGCTTTGGAGATTGGTATGGGCCTCTCAAACAACGATCAAAACCTCATTAAGTATTTGCTCGGTCAACAGCTCATCAATGCTGAAGCGGTTGTTCGTTACACTCTTCAGGCTTCCGAGAGAGGGACAAGCTTCCTCCAGGTGATT
>JARGOJ010000216.1:0-10819 GCA_029210225.1 Planctomycetota bacterium | reverse complement strand
CCTGCCATCAGGGCTCTCCGAGGCCATCGAAGGTCAAAGCGAAGATGATTCTCAAACAGTGATTAGCTCTGAGAGTCAGCGATTAGCGATGTCTCTCAATTCTGGAGAGGGCTTAGCACCCCAAAGCCCGAACGCAGCTCTCCCTGTACCGCGCTCAACAGTGCCGCGTCCAAACAGTCGCTTTGGGCCGTTTATGCTCTTCGAATTAATTGGTCAGGGCGGCATGGGGATGGTGTTTCGCGCCAAGCATGTCGAACTCGACAAAGACTGTGCGGTGAAGTTTCTCGCGACCCAGGACAATGTTGTTGACGAAGCCTTAGTTCGTTTTACGGCGGAGGCGAAGACTTTTGCGCAGCTCGATCAGCATCCCCATATCGTAAGAGTCATTGATGCCGGGAACATCGCCGGGAATTACTATATCTCTATGGAGCTTGTTGAAGGAATGAGCCTTAGGAACGCTGTCTTGAAGACGCGCCTCGATATCCCAACCATTGTAAAATACGTTGCGCAAATTGCTGACGCCTTAGTGGCGGTTCACAAGCACGGAATCATTCATCGAGATATCAAACCCGGCAACATATTAGTCAGTTCAGAGTCGGCTAAGCTCACTGATTTTGGCATCGCTAAGAATAATCCCAGAGACAAGGGATTGACTTTGACTGGCTCTGTTCTTGGGACTCTCGCCTACATGCCGCCAGAGCAAGCTGAAGATTCCAAGGGAATTGATGCCCGGGCTGATATCTATGGTCTTGGCGCCGTGCTCTATTTCGCTCTAAGCGGTCGGGCTCCGCATGTTGGAGCTTCGGGGGCGAATGTCATTGCGAGTTTATTAACCCGAAATCCCGAGCGTCCCCGTTCACTGAATCCGAAGATACCCCTGGAGCTTGAGAGGATTGTTCTCAAAGCCATGGCCAGAGACCCGAAAGGGCGATACCAAACGGCCGAGCGTTTCCGAGACGTGCTGCTGGATTACCTACGGAATAGCGTGGTCAGAGAGCATGAAGCCGAAAAGGCTCCGAAAAAGATGGCTCCCAAAGCGAGGAGAGCAGGGCGAAAACAGTCGGGGATGCCAGCTTTAATCGCCTCGATGATTGCCATTTTAGGCCTTGGCGGAATCACTTTTATTTTGGCGAAACAGGAGGCTCTAAAAAATGAAAGGAAGGCGACGCAAAAACAGGGCGCCATTTTAGGACCGTCTAAATTACTGGCATTGAATATTGTGGAGGGCCAGTGGATTGCGGCGAGCCGGCTTGAGATCTCTGGCAAAACGGATCAGCCGGGGCCATTGACGCTATTTATTGATGGAGAAGAGCAAAGAGTAAAGATGGACCAGGCTCAGGGCTTCGTCAGTTCATGCATCGTGAAAGACGGCGCCCGAGAATTGAAAATCATTGAGGCTGGTCACCCCAATTCAAGTCCCCTCGCGTTGATTCGCTTCTACGTTGATACCATCAAGCCTAAGATTCAACTGGAAGACATTGCAGAAACGACCGTGGAGTCTTCGGTGATCATCAAAGGCAGGGTTGACGAGGCCAATCTTGTTTCAGTGATGTTCAATGGGACGGTCATCGAAACTGTCAAATCCAGTTTCGAAGAGGCTGTGACTCTCAAGATGGGGAAGAACCCGATTTCTATCTCTGCGATTGACAAGGCTGGGCATAAAGAGACCTTGCAATTCAATATTGAAAGAGCGCCATTGAAACCCATGATGAAATTGGAGGAGTTTCCAAAACTGATTGGGGAGAGGTCTTGGACTTTTAAGGGGACTGTCTTTCCCAAAGATGCTGTTCTCACCATCAATTCAACCCCTGTCAAAGTGAAGAACGCCACTTTTGAAACGACATTGGCGCTCAATGAAGGCAAGAATGACTTCGTCTTTGGGCTAAAATATTTAAGCCAGACTCTTGCCCGAACCGTGTCGATGACGAGCGATACGCTGGCCCCTAAAATCACGATTGAGAGTCCGACAGCGCCCTTTCGCGGGACGAAGCCGAAGGTGATTTTTTCTATCAAGAGCTCTGAGGATACTTTTTTTCAATTGTCAGTGGGTCAAAAGTCCGTGGCATCTCAGCCGCAGGCTTATGGTATGGCCTTCCAAGCCGAGTTTGACCTGGCGGACGCCCTTCATTCATACAAGGTGAACGCGAGGGATAAAGCAGGGAATAAGACTGAGTTGACTGGTCAATTCTTGGTTGATAGTACCGGGCCGGAAATTGATTTTAATATCGATTTGAAGAAATCAAGCAAGCAAAAAATCGCGCTCAAGGGCACCCTTAAAGATCTTTCAAAAATCAAGAGCTTTACGATTGGTTCCCAGCCTATCTCTCTCAAAACGGACGGTCAGTTTCTTGTAAAGGTGTATCGAAGTAAGCTCAAATCGGGCTTGTTCTTCGAAGCGATCGATGAGCTTGGGAATGTCAGTAAGTTGCCTGTTCAATTCGACCTTGTTCTTCTATCAGATCGAAAGAAATGGCAATCAGCGGGGCGAAAGAAAGATGGTCGAAAGCTCCAGGACGCTGAGATCCAAATTGTCGAGAAGCGCCTTGGAAAGGCTTATAAACGGCTGGGGACGAAGCTCTATAGCTGCGGTGGGGAGCAGTTTCGGATTGCGACCTTCATCCATAAAAAGACAGCGATAGAATTCAATCTTATCCCTGGTGGGGCGTTCTTGATGGGGCGCAAAGTGAGTCCTCCAGATGTCCTTGGGGTCTCGCCTCCGAGCCCCGTGAAATTAAAGCCCTTTCTCATTGGACGATTTGAGGTTAAGCAGAAAGAATGGCGCATTTACGATCAGGTCGTCAGGCCTGGAGAGCCCGGGCCTGAGTTGCCTATGTCTCGAATTAGTTGGCTTGACATTGAAAAATGGCTAAAGAAGGCGGGGGACGGCTTGCGCTTGCCTAGTGAGTCGGAGTGGGAGTTCGCGTGTCGGGCATCGACGACAGAAAAAGAGAGAGACTACTTTTGGGGTAAGAACTTCGATCAAAGTTATGTTTGGAGTAGCGAGAATGCTGGGGGCACGGTCCATGCCGGACGACGCCATGGGGCTGCGGGGAAATGGAATGCCTTTGGCCTGATCGATATGCTCGGCAACGTCTGGGAGTGGACCGCCGACAACGCCAGCGCCGGCTACGACGTCATCCCTCCTCCCAAAGATGGCCGCCCCTATAAACAAGCTGGAAATACAGGTTATATGAATCGCGGCGGCTTTTGGGGGTCGACGGGGATGGAGTTGAAGCACTGGTATCGAGATAGTACCCAGGGGGACCACGTGAGCCCTCAGTTAGGCGCACGTTTTGTTGTCTCTATTCCTGATAGCTAGAGTCACTTCGAGCTGAGCCCCGGTATATCTTAGGGTGGCGGTCGATTGTCGTGGCCTGGCGCTGATGGCACGAAAGAAAGGCTGCGCTCCTGTCCACTTCGCTCCGATGTTTATTACAATTGAGAGCGGCCAGGTCAGAGAGCTGACCTGGACAGCGAACTGGGAATAATCCTGTGATCAAAATGATTCAAGAGCACCTTGGGGAATCCAAGCGCTGCTGTGCATATAGCTTAGTATCGGGCACGCTGATGATCCCGCTCACGATGATCCTTACGGGTCATAGTTTGGAGTGGGGCATCTTGTGGTTTGGCGCCTTTATCATTGTGCCCATTGGCCTCTATATTTTAGGCCAATCCGACGAAGTTGCGGTCGCCGCTAACTCTTTGAATATTCTCAAGGAGCCGGGGACTTATTTGAACTGGGCGACTCATTGCCATACTCCCGCGGCCCTATGTTTAATGCTCGCGGCCATCTGGCCCCCAGGCTCGGCCTTGAGCATCGTGTTTGCCTTACCCTATCTCGGCCTCTGTGGAGCGATCGCGCTCTATGGATTGCTTCGAGTTTGGAAAATGGGGATTAAAGACGTCCCTGAGTTTTCTATATCGGCGGGGTGTATGTTCATTGCTGTTGGAGGAGGGTGGACTTTTTTGCGTTACGCTGACATTCGCCCGATGCACTTTGACAACATGATTGTTCTATTGACAGGCGTTCACTTTCATTACGCAGGATTTGCCTTGCCCATCCTCGCTGGTTTAGGAGCGCGACTCTTAAAACGCCCGGACCGTCACAATGTCTTGATTGGAATGGTCGTTCTAGGCATTCCAGCGGTCGCTGTGGGTATTACCGCAGGGAAGTCGGCGCCCACTGTCGAAGCTTTTGCAGCGGTCTTCATGGCCCTCTCAGGGACTCTGGTGGCGATCCAGCAGTTTCATTTAGTGAAGGCGCTCAATAACTCCTATGCTCGCATTCTGACCTTGACCTCTGGCTGCTTTCTCATTTTGGGAATGGCCTTGGCTTTTCTCTATGGTCTTCGTTCCTTTTCGCCGATGCTTCAAATGAAGTTACCGATCAGCCTTATGATTCCGACTCATGGTCTCTTCAATTCTTTGGGATTTGCCATGCCAGCTTTACTCGCGTGGATCTTGGAAATGGAAGATGACAGTCACTCCAAAGACCAGTAAGTCAATCGAATCAAGGGTGCCATTAATTGTGAGATATATCTAAGATCTTAAAAGTGGCGACCTTGTCGCCGAGGTTCTTAATCTCAATAACTTTGAGGATTTTAAAGGGGAGCTTGCTGTTGAAGCGCGCGGAGGGATTGAGAATTGTGTTTCCAAATTTGACCTCTTCTTCGACTGTTTTCCCATTCTCTCCACTGAGCTTGATTTGAAATTTCTTGGGGCGAGTCTTTGGGTCTTCGAGGAGAAGACGTAGGGAGAACTGGCGGTATTGACTGTAACGCTTAGGCAAGGTCACGGCTGTCTCTGGCTCATATCTTAGAGTATTTCCGGCGGCCAGGGTCGCGACGAAATAGGCCTTGGTTGATGGGGAGTCTGTGAAAGTGGAAGTGCTATTCAGCATCTTCCAGGGAGTTGTGGCGTTCTTAGACTTGAATGAGCTGCCAGGGAGCACGGTCTTTAGCCGGGAGCGCATGGATGTTGGGAAAGTCCCCAAGATTTCATTATGTTTGTAGAGGACGTCGCCACGCACCCAATTTAGATAGTCGATGACCGAGGCCATATAATATTGTTTTGGAGTGTAGAGGTCGCCGTCCATATTGGGCAATTGATTGATATTGGCGACGAAAATCTGGCGCTTTTTGTTGGTGATATCCTTATTAAGACCTTCAAACTCGAGAGGGCTTAACACCTCCAGCTTGAAGTCTTTTTCGGCGGGGTGATATCCGTGACCGACGATTTCAAATCCTATCTTCAGTTTTTCGTCGTAGCCGTCAGCCTTAAAGTCATAACCAGTGCCTTTTAGAGGTACATCGCTCTTGAGTTCAAGTCCATATATTTTGAAGAGTTCATGAGTAATCTTCTTGGCTTCTTCAATATCGAAAACTCCGCAGTATGAGTTCCCGTAGCTGATTTCAATACGGGGATATTTCACTGGCGGATTGGCGGGGAGCTCACGAATGAGATTGATGCCCGATCGCTTGTTCCAGAAGCCGGGCTTTATGCGACCAAGGACCTCTTTGCTCCAGGCTATGGCTTTGCGTTGGGCCACAGAGATGTTTGGAGTTTGGACAGTTTTCTTCTTAGTCTTTGGCGAAGATGCCTCAGCGGCTTTTGGAGCTTTCTTCTCCAGGTTTGCTTTCTGGGTCTTGGCCAATTCTAATTCTTGCTGGGCTTCTTCGTAGGGCTTCTGGGAGTTGCCTATTGGGGGATAGTTCTTCTCTTCTTCGCTGCTGCGACATCCTGAGCTGAGTAGGCCGGTGAGCAGAGCGCCAGTGAGCATGACCTCTTTACCGAAGCGTCGCAAGAGGTTAGGGCGCAGCAGTTCTTTAATTTGCTGGTCCGTGAGTGAGCGAGGATAGCCTGGCTCATAGGGTCCTTTAAAGGCTTTCAAACCGGCCATGTCGCATCTCCTAATTTATCAATGACAGCTTCGACCCCAGAGAGCATGTGATAGCTCTGGCTGTATTGTCTGAGGACAAAGCCAGGTATTTTTTCTTTAAACAATTGAGCGGCGATATCATCGATCGTGACAAAGGCCGCTTGTTCTGTGTAACAGAGTGATTCAGGGGGCGTATTCAATTCGCCAGTGCCTCGCAGATTAACGCATGCGCAGGTGTTATTACAGCGCCATTCAAACGCGCACTCCTCGCACTCCTCAGGTTTCTTGGCGCGTTTCTGGGAGAAGCGCTTGACGGTTTCTCGGTGGAGCCATTCGTCGACGGTTCCCAATGCATCTTGACGACGATAGAAGAACTCGACGCAGCCGTATATCGCTCCGTCTGGGGACACAGTGACCTGGCTAATTCCTGGAGAGCATTGTTTTTGCTCACTGCCTCGGGTCCATTGAGAGATGCGGGAGTCGAAGGGCTCCATATGAAAGGCTTGGCGCTTGCGTTTTAATTCACTCTTATAGAGCTTCGACAGCTTTTTAATTTGCTTTTGAAGAGTGAGGATCGCGTCTTGAGTCCACTCAGAAGTGTAGTCGAGGGCTGTAATTAAGATGCGAGCGCCGCGGTCCCAAAGATAACGCCGTGACTTCTCTAATAAATGAACATTGCCGGGAGTCACGACAGAGTAAACCGAAAAAGGGGCGGCTTGTTTCAATAATAGCGTGAGGGCGTTGTCGACGATCTCGAAGCTTCCCTGACCCTCACAAGTAACTCGACCTTTGTCGTGAGCTTCTTGGATGCCATCGAAACTCAGAGAAATGAAGAGTCCGAGCTGGCCAGCTTTATCAATGATATCGTCCGTTAAACACAGGCCGTTGGTCGACGTCTTCGCAGTGATTGGGACTCCAAACTGATGTTCGAGAATGCGGGCTTTCGCCAAAATCTGAAAGAGAGTGTCTGCTTCGAGGAAGGGCTCGCCCCCGAAGAAGGTGATTGCTAGGGATTTCGGACCGCTGGCCAGGGCGGCTTCGACAGCTTTTACACCCATCTCAGGGGTCATTGAGTTTGCTACGAAGTCTTTGATGTAGCAGTAATTGCAGCGGAGGTTGCAATTTTAGGTGAGGGTTAGGGTCGGCTCCACGGCGCTGTGTTTCAGATTGGGGAGGCGGACCTCCCTTATAGAGAGGACGGGGGATGGAAGTTCCCAAAAGTTCTAGAAACTCTGGAAATGTTAAAGTTCAGGGATTTCCTAAATGAGGGCTTCGTATGAGTTTGGGCCTGGATTAGGGTGGAATCTATGACTTTCAAAAAGTCATAGATTCCAATTGCTTCGGATACCAGTGAAACATTGGGAACATTAGTTCTAGAGGAAACACAGCTATGACCATCGAAGCCGCCACAAAATTTCGTGCACACGTTGACGCCAACCAAGACCTTCAAGACTCCATTCGCGATCAAATGGCTGATGGCAATCTCAACCTTATCAACATTGGTAAAGAGCACGGCTTCGAGTTTACGGATGAAGAGCTTAAAGAAATCACCGATCAAGGCGAACTCTCCGATTTCGAGCTAGAGCTTGTTTCTGGAGGAATTGCAGTATCATGTGAAGATACCTAGGATCAAGAGTCTCGATTCCAGGCGAAGCTCAAGTTCGAGTAGGGGTACGGGACGAAGTCCGAAGCCTTTCACTGACTCTTGTGAGCTAAACTCATAGAAGTCGATGCTTGTTCAAAACGCAAATGCGTAGAACTCAGAACTTTGTACTCCCACATGACCAGAGAATGAAGGCGGAGGAAGCTTCGTCTTGAATTACCACAAAGTTCAAAAGCCGTTTATGGCGGGTCACAAATAATCAAACGCTCAATGACTTCGGGGGATCAATCATTTAGATATGGGTTCCAGCTCTGCGGTCATTGAATAGTTGACGAAGTCTTTGATACCGCAGTCATTGCAGCGACGGTTACGATCCTCAGTGAGAGTTGAGCTCAAGTCTACGGCGCTGCTTTTCAATTTGGATCTGGGGGGAATTCCCTTGTTGAGCAGGGGTGCAGAGTTTCCGAAAAGTTCTAAAAACAGTGTCGTCGTCAAAATATATTTTCTCCCGAGGATTGCGTTGAAGAAGTTTGGGAATACATGACTGTTTGAAAGTTGTTGACTTTCAAACAGTCATGTATTCCACTGAGGGCTACTATTAGCGAAAAATTCAGAAGACTCCCACCTATGAGGTGAATTGAACATGTCTATCACTGCCGCCAAAAAAATTCGTACTCATGTGGACGAAAATGAGGATCTACAAGACAGTATTCGGAATCAAATGTCCGAAGGCTCCCTAAACCTTATAAAGATTGGCCAAGAGCATGGTTTCGATTTTTCCGAATCAGAGCTCAAGGAGATAACCGACCAAGGCGAACTCTCTGATTTTGAGTTGGAGCTTGTCTCGGGTGGTGCTCAGACGGATTCAGCGACACTCAGTTAAGACTGACGTCGCACTTATGCTTTCCTCGGGTGGCCTTACGGTCGGAGTTCCTTGAGCAGTCCAATCATAGATCATTGAATTTCAATATTTAATAATTCGAGTCTCATTAAGCGGATCTGAACTTTGCATTCAGATCCATTATTGTTTCGACAACTATGAAGGCTGTTTGTGACGACAAACAGTTCGAGTCTCGTTTTGGGGAGCCCAATCTTTGATTATTTGCGCTCATGAATTGCAACCTTGAAGAGGATCAGCGTCATAGACTGGTGCCGATGGTTGAGATTAACCTAGTTTTTTCTGTAAAAACAGAGCAAAACAAAGGTTACATGAACTTGTTTGACTTTGCTCTCTCGTGATATCGTTCTAATTCAATAATCCTCTACCTGGTCATTAAGCTCCGGAGCCTTTCGTGAAAAAAGTCCTCTACATTCTCGGAAAACTCTCGGATACCGATATCGAGTGGCTCGCCGAAATGGGCGAGAAAGAACAGCTAGTGGCTGGAAGTGAATTGATTACCCAAGGACAAGAGAGTGAAAACCTCTACTTTATTCTAGGTGGCGAGTTCAAGGTCATGATCGCGGGGCAGGCCGTTGCGACTTTGGGAATTGGTGAAATTCTCGGAGAGCTCTCCTTTCTCGATTCCCGACCTCCAGCAGCAACAGTTGTAGCCACCAAAGCCTCCCGTGTCTTTGCCGTGCCCAAAGAAGACCTGAATGAACGCCTTGAAGACGATGAGGGCTTCGCTGCGCGCTTCTACCTCGCCCTAGGAGTCTTTCTCGCCACTCGCCTCCGAGGTACGATGTCGCAATTCGGATATTCCAGCGACAAACCTCTCGACGAAGACCAAGAGTATGCCGATGAAATCGAGGCCGGTCTTCTCGACGATGTGAGCCTCGCCGGAGCGAGATTTGATAATTTTCTTCGGCGTCTTGAGGATGCCTGATGCGTTCAAAATCAGGGCTTTTTCGGGCTGCTGCTCTCGAACGCCTCTCCTCACCGGAGCGGGTTGATCAATTACTTCAAGTGCTTCCTAAAAAGCAATGGCCGACGGTTATCGCGCTGCTATTTTTGGTTGGAGGCGTGGTCTTCTGGAGTTTCTTCGGCAGCATACCAATTCGAGTTGAAGGCAAAGGATTTCTCGTTCCCCAAGGGTTCTCCGAAGTCTTGGAGGCCTCCGCGACAGGGCTGATTACGTCTTTCGTCGTCGCCGAAGGAGACTTCATTCGGAGGGGGCAAGCGATTGGCTTCATTGATCAGGCTGACGTTCAACAACAACTTCGTCATGAACAACAAAAGCTTGTGGAGTTGGATCAACGACAACAGCAAGAGAGACGTATCGAGGAGCAACAAGTTCAAATTGAATTGAGTGGAATCTTAACCCAGCGTCAACGTTTTAATTCGCGGCTCAAATCTCTCAGTGATTCGTCTCTCGATTCCTATAAAACTAACCTTGTATTGATGAGTAGGAATCGGGCGCTCTTGGGAAAGCAGATTAAGACTGCAATACGCCTCATTGAGACCCTTTCCACGCTGTACGAAAGGGAAAAAAAGCTCTTCGCCAAGGGATTGATTATTGAAGACCAATTATTAGGCACGGAAGTCAAACTAAAACAGGCAGTCGACGATCATCAGTCGCGGAAATTTGAGCTAAATCAGGTCGCCTTCAAAACTGTCGAAGCAGAACGACTCTACAAAGAACGTCTTGACAATTGCTCCGCCATGCGCGACTCCTTACTTGACTTGAAACTGCAAGAGCAGAAAGCGACTCAGCGAATCTCCCAACTTCGAATGAAGCAACGAAGTGAACGACTTTTACAATTGCAGTCGATTGAGCAACTGACATTGACAATCACAAGAGAGGGATTGGTGAAAAGCCCTTACTCCGGACGAATTCTTGAATTGAGGCGCGGACGGGGGCAAACCGTGACTCAGGGTCAAGTCATTTTGACCCTTGACGCTCAGCAGAGCGAAACTCTCGAGTGTGTCGCTTATTTCCCGGTTGCCGACGGGAAACGAATTGAAAAGGGGATGCGAGTTCTCGTTTCCCCTGACTCCGTTCAACAAGAACGTTTCGGCTCTATCAATGGCTCTGTGGCCGCGGTTGCGACCTTCCCAGTCAGCGTTGAAGCGGCCACACGGCACCTCGGAGAGAGGCGATTAGCCACGACTCTGTTGGGGACCGAGACCGCGATTGAAATTCGGATCACCCTCAATAAGAGCGACAAAACTCCTAGTGGATACGAGTGGTCGTCCTCTGTCGGACCACCAGCAAAAGTAGAATCGGGCAATACGACTGCTGTCTTTGTCAGTATTGAACAAAGAGCCCCTGTCACTTTCATTCTTCCTCTCCTTCGGGAATGGACTGGGCTTTAATCTTGGAGCGCTATGTTTCCAAAATTTAGAAAGGTTGCTCGAACGCCCACGGTTCTACAGATGGAAGCCGTCGAATGCGGGG
>JARGOJ010001307.1 GCA_029210225.1 Planctomycetota bacterium | reverse complement strand
CGCCGGATCCAGAAGCTTTGCCGCGATGTCGTTCAGGGCCAGGTCGAGTTTCTTGTTTGCGCTTTGATAGTCTTTAATCAGCCAGTCTCGGCCAGCTAGACCGAGCTGTTTTGGGGTTGGAGTAAGTTCTGGTTTAAGGCTGTATTCGGGCATTGATATGGTGATGGATTGAAAGGCCAGCTTGAGGGCTGCGCCAACATAAATGTGGTCGCTTCCGGTGCTTGCTTTGTGCCCGATCTCTAAACGATAGGGCCCAGGAGTAAGGCGGGTTGGGGGGAGGAATGCGTATTTCTTCCAAACAACATCACCGCATTTAATTTGAGCCTGAACAAAGCCGGATTGCTGGGAATAAATGAGGTCGAAGTGAATGTTGGCGTTCGGGTCAAAGTGGAAGTCGCCCATTTCATTGATATAGACATGAAGCGCACGATGGTTAGAAACAAAGACGGTCAATTTCCTCTGAAATGAACGCTCGTCTCCGCCGCCGTGACAATTAATGGCGAGTTGGATATAGGACAGATGATCTTTCGTGTTATAGATCCTTATGTAGCCATTTCGAGAGAGATCGAGAGCTTTCATTTGAAAGGAGCTTTGGAACCTTAGTGAGTCCCCAGTGAATTGGCCAATCGGGACATTCAGGGATGCTTTTGAGAGGTTCTTTAGATGAGAGTTGATGCGTCCATCTTTAAGCTCAAAATACCATGGGTTGATCACCTCGGTTAGGACCTTTGGATCTCTGATTAAGGAACTATTAAGCTGAAGGGTTGGTCTTAAGCTTGCGAGAGGACCCAGGCGGGATAGCAGACGATCGACCTCAAGGGTCATTTGATCATCGAGGACGAAGGCCGATTGGAGTTTTTTGAGGTCGGCGACGGCGTTCTTGTAATCTTGCATTTGTTCGGAATATAGGGCGGCTTGCTTCAGCGCTTTTATGGCCCAGCGTTCGTTTTCATTGACGATCGACTGGCACAGCGCGCGAGCTTCAAAGAGCTGACCGAGGCTAGCGAGGGCGCGAGCTTTAAGGAAGAGCAAGCGGATGCGTTCGTTCGATTTGCGGGCCAGACTAACAAGCGACGTCTCTAGAAAGCTCAGGGTCTCCTGAGCTTGGCCAGCGCGCAGCAGATCGAGGGCGATCAATTCGGGGCTTTGCTCACGGCGAGCGCTATGGACGCCTTTAACCTGCTCGACCTGAACAGACTCGACCTTGTCCTTGAGCCCCCAGACAACAAAGTGCTTTCGATTCCCTATTGTTCGGATCCAAACAAGCTCTTGATCGCCGTCTTTGTCGATGTCAATGACGAATGGGGTTTGACCACCATACTTTGGCTTCAAGACGACGCTGGCCCGGCCATTTCCGGACGAGATAGTCATGAAGTTATTCTTACCTTTTACGTTTTCTTGCGATCGAACTAGAAAACTATCGGGATATTCAGGGAACATTGAGGCTAGGGACACTGTTAAATGAATGCTCTGTTCGCGGCGTTTTTCAAAAGGCAGCATAAAGAGAGGCTTGAAAACATAGTCTTTTCCGGTCCAACGAATGGAATAGAGACCATCAGATTTTTCTGGAGCCAAATCTTCGCCGTAGATAGAAATAATATCCTGTTCCTGTGAGCGATCCGCTGTGACTAGCAACTCTGGGAATTTGGTGCGATCGGGTTGATGAATGTAGGTTTTTCCACAGGAGCCTAGTAATTCAAAACGAGGATTGCGAATGTCAAATGTAGCCGCGTCCTGGCCCTTGTATATATTCACGCCGTACAAACTCCAGCCGGTAAAGGAGACGATCAATTCGTCTTTGCCATCACCGTCAAAGTCTAAGAATCTTTGGCCGCCGATCTGTGAGTTGGTTGGCAAGGTTGTGAGTCTGTTACTGGAACTCGAGACATTCCAAAGTATTTGGCCTTTCAATGGATTCCAGCGCTTGGTGAGAAAAAGCTCCGGGTGGCCATTCCCATCGATGTCTCCAACGCTGGTCGGAATCATTTCGTGAAAATTAAAGCCGTAGCGGCGCTCTAGCGCTCGAGAATCCACAGGAGGGTAGTTGTTCTCAACGAATT
>JARGOJ010000215.1:10043-11079 GCA_029210225.1 Planctomycetota bacterium | reverse complement strand
TAGTCTCTTGGAGTGTTGCGAGTAAACGTATGTGACTATGCGCTGTGTGTTCTTTATTTGGGGTTTGGCGTGAGTTCCAATAAACGCTTTGTTTAGACGTCGAGAGGGCCATCGCCTTGATCATTGAGGAAGAGTTTTTTCTTCAGCTCGGCGATTTTTTCCGGGCTTAAATCCGTCTCGTCGAGAGCCTGGCGGAAGGCCTCGGCGTTTTCATCAACAGCATAGAA
Organism: Planctomycetota bacterium; assembly: GCA_029210225.1. Lineage (GTDB taxonomy): Bacteria > Planctomycetota > J058 > J058 > JARGOJ01 > JARGOJ01. Next base: position 10,852 of record JARGOJ010000215.1, on the reverse strand, counting down.
ATTGCATTCTTCGAAGAACTCTGGACGGACCTGATAAAGCAAGGCACGAGGGTAATCTCGGCACATACCTGGGCGGCTCTCGTAGGAATCGCAGCGGCGACTCTCTATATCGAAGTGGCTGCAGCGGAACATGAAGATGTAACCCTGCCGCTGCTCACTCTCATACTCGAAGCCATTGATTATTCGATGCCAGCTAAGAAAGATCCAGCGGAGCGACTTCAGTCGAAAGACGAGAGCAGGAACTTGCATAGAAGGATTTTCACAGCAGCGGCCGCATCCTTCACAAGAACCACGCAACTGAAAACGAGGTTGTCCGCGCCATTTCAAGGCCAGGCGCATGACCCCGAGATCAATCTTATAGCGCAACAGCGCCACGCGCTTGATGACCCTGCGTATCCAGCCGTCTTTCATGACTCGTCCCTAAAAACCAACGAAATACCACCAAGACCAGAGCATCACCGCAAGGAATGAGAGCGCGGAGACGCTCACAGTTCTCCCCAAATAGTCTGGAGGAAAGGCCTCCGCTCCCAGTTTATACCGAACCCACTCGTCGGCCTCGACTAAGCCTTCCAAGACAAGCTGCTCACCAGTGCTAATCCCTTGCTTCTTCGCAATGTCAACGCTGTGCTGCAAGCTAGAAAGAGACAGGCGCCCGGTGCTGACTAACTCGGTCAGGTAGTTCTGGTCGTCGTCTTCTTTTTCAGTGAGCTTGGTAATTCGAGAAACAATAGTCAGTGAACCCAGACGAATCATCGCAAGCTCCGGGAGTGGTGTCGGGCTTTGGGGCATGACTGGGTATTCATTGAGAA
>JARGOJ010000215.1:0-10018 GCA_029210225.1 Planctomycetota bacterium | reverse complement strand
CCATTCTGACTGCCCAAGTCAAAGATCTGCGCGCCTTCCGAATTCAATTCAATAATGGCATGGCGGGCAGATACACTGAGCGTCGGGCTAACCACATGACAAAGGGGATGGCGTCCGAGAGTATTTCTCTTGTCTCGCAAGACGACCAAGCGCGGCGCGCCACGCTCACAAACAATCAATTGCAATTGATGCTTTGAAACTTGCTCAATCTCAGTTTGCTGGATGGCCTTTGAAACTAATTGACTCTCGTCACGTATTGAAGAGCTATCAACCGAGCCCTGGGGCGCCTTGTCACGCTTTGACTCACTATCTTCTGTGGGAGAGGCGGAGGTCACTGCTAAGGGCCGAGTTGAATCCTTGGGAGAAACGGACTCGTTCACGCTCTTGCTATGATCGATACGTTGCTTCGGAGTTTGGTGGGGGAAGTTCTTGCTCTCTTCAAAACCCCAGCGGAAGGTCAATTCCTCTTTTAATGCGAGAGGCAACCACTCTCTAAGAGGTAGGTCTTCTGTGCCATCGAGACTGAATCTAGGGAGCGCGTTATTCTTGTCGTCCTCATAGAATTCTAGGAATGCCTGGCCCAGATGATTGGGTTCTTGGAAGCCCGAAAAGAACCAGAGACCAAGCTCCTTTTGACTCACGAATTCAATTCCAAAGAGATATTGAATCTGAGTTGTCTTTTGCTCTTGAGTGAGGAGGAAGAGCAACCAGTAACGCCTCTCACCGCGAGAGCTTCGGTGACAGATCCAACGAAGGCGATCGGCGGGGTCGCTCTCCTTTATAGTCTCGACTAACTTTGACAGGACGGGCTTGGGATGAGGAATCGCACGACGCAGAAGCAGCACCTTGGGATTCGCCGAGGGACTGCTTCGGCTCCCGGACATTCGCCAGCTTCCGTCGCTCGTCTTACCAAGCAACCACGCCCATGGATCAGTGAGAGTCTCAGACAAGGAATTCAGTCCTCCAAGCTCCAGGCAGCCAAGGTCGTTAGAGCGCCGAAGAAGGCCTGTCCACGGTGGATGGGATTGGACGAAAAGAGTTTACCCAGCAAGTCTGAAAAAGCGCGATACTTCTCTTTGTCGTAGGGGAAACAAAATGGCGAGACCGGCTGGTTCCAAGCCTTAATATGCACAGGCCGACTCCTCGCCAAAGATAGAGGAATCCGCAGTGGATCGATATGTAGATCGAAGCCGAGATTCTTTTGCCCCGATAAGACTAAAGCCCCGGAGTCGTTGAGCGCAACCCGGCGGTGGATGAGCTTCCGCGAGACCTTGCGTGCGCTCTTCAAGCTCTTGCCCCAAACTGAAATCAAGGACGCATCCTCGTGGCTGTTCATTCGTTCAATGGCCGCGTCCAATTTCGGAATCGTTTTTATGACTAGAACCGGCCCTGGAATGCGTAGCAGCTTCTCTTCCAGGCCATCTGCCATCCCTTTTAAAATTGTTGGTTGATAAAACCAAGCGCCTTTCTCCTCTTGGTCATAACCATGCCCCTGTCCCCCAGTGATCAGCTCTAAACCCTGACCGCGGGCTGCAGCCACTAAGCCAGTGACATCTTGAAGTTGTTTCAGGCTCGCCAACGGTCCCATCTCGACTTGAAAATTTCGGTCGAGGCCCTGGCGAATACTCGCGATCTCTGCTAACAAGAGGCTCTCAAACTGAGACGCGACGCGCTCGTCGATATAGAGCAAGCGCAAAGCCCCAGGGGCCAGGCCATGATTGGTGAAGGCCGCTGTCAAAATCGAGCGAGCCGCACGGAGTAGAGGAGCCCCCTCCAAAACCAAGGCCAGCCCACGAGTATTTAAAGTCGCCTGGCAGGAGGTGAGGAGGGAGCCGCAGTGGGAGGCGAGCTTGCGAGCGTCTGTTGGGGAACCGCAAAAGCTGACATGATTGATCCCAGTCGAGACGAGGTCCTTCGCTGAATCGAGGTCTCCGACCGCGCTTGAAAGAATCCCTGCTGGGAATCCCGATTCATCGACGAGCTTGAGTATCAGCTGAGCGACCTGGCGCTGACTTTCATTGACCTGCATGAGCACGGCGTTACCGGCGGTCAGCGCGGGGAGAACCAATTTTAGCAGGGAGAGAAAAGGGGCGTGGGGCGAGGCGATGACCAGTACCACACCTACAGGTTGGCGATCGTAGCCTGGGTCTTTGGTTTTCGCCCAGAGCGAACGAGCGGCGCGGAGTGGAGAGAGTTGAGGAGACAGACGGAGCAGCTGTTGGATGAGGGAGAGAGTCGGAAAAATCTCCGTGGCGAGCAGCTCATAGCGGGGCTTCTCAGTCACTTCGTGAAGATCCTGAACGATGCTATCTCGGTTGAGAATCAAAGATTCTCTGAGCGCCGTCAGGAAACCTAAACGATCCGCAATATTCCGCTGGCGCCATTGTTTCTGCGCGCTTCGGGCCTGTGCGAGGGTATCCTTGGAGTTTTCTCCGCTTTCAATCATAAGTGTCTCGCGACCCTACCAACCGGCCGTGGCGCGGGTTTTTACCTTCGCTATGCGGGTGATGGATTGCCAGGAAATCGTGCCCTTGCGAATATGAACGAGCTTAAGAATGAAGGCGTAGTAAAGTTCTTCCACATCATTGTTCTTCTTACGGATCGAAGAGAAGCGCCCGTTGAGAATGTATTGAGGTTTTGTGAGTTGATTGGAAGCCTTTGCTCCCTTTTCAAAAGCCCCGGACTCATCCTGTGTTTCGGTTTCGTCGACGACGGTCGCACGCTCCGCTTTTTCAACAGTGAATTGGACTTGGCCACTGTTGAGAAGCTTGTCCCGAAGGAGGTCTGTCACCATCTTTGTGTCGACGTGTTCATCCGTCTGATTTCGGACCTTACCGATGCAAATGATTGGTTTCCCTTTAGGGGCAGGTTTCCAGGTGCTTTGGTTACTCTCGACAAAATTTTTGTAACTGGTCGCCACGATTTCTTGAATATCGGTTCGACCAAATCCAATGGTGACATTTTCGGTTTTGTTCTCATCGACCCGCTTTGCAGGTGTTGTTTGACACGCAGTGAGTGTCAGCATGAATAGCAGGCAAAAGAAAGTGTATCTTGAGTTCATGAGTGTCCTCCGCATTTCCGACGAAAGGGTATGATACAACCCTGATGACATCATGACAGTGCGGGTCGAAAAAGGAGAGAGTTTATGCAGGTATCTTTCACTCACAGAGGAGGTTTGTAGTCGTGAGTGGCGATCAGCTGGGTTATTTGTTGAAGCTCGCTGTCCAAAATGGCGACATCACTCCTCAGGAAGCCAAGAAAGTTGGAGCCTATACGCGCAGCAAGCAGGGCGACATCAACTTAGCTTTAGGAGTTTTAGTCAAGCATCATGGACTGACAGTGCAGCGTCGAGATTGGTTGCTGAGCAACGTCGGTTCGTCTAGCGCGCTGACGATTTCAGACATGGGTGCGTCCTCTGCGGCTCCTCCACCCCCACCTCCACCTCCTCCCTCTCAGGCTACAGCTCCACAGGGCACGCCTATTCAGCGTCCTATGCGCCGACCTATGCGTCACGCTGGGCGTCCCACTCAAAGTTACGCGACCCCCAATGTGGGGTCGACGGCTGCGTCCTCGGCTACCCCACAACGCACAGCCTTGACACAAAAACTTAAACCGAAAAAAGAAGCGCCGTTGCCGCGAAAGAGCATCGGCAATTGCGAGTTGAAGAGCCTCCTGGGAAAAGGCGCCATGGGCGCGGTCTATCGCGGCTTTCATAATGGCTTCGACCGCGATATGGCGGTCAAGCTCCTCCCCGCCGAACGCACTAGCGAAGCGCGCTTTGTGTCTCTTTTCAAAAAAGAAGCGCAAGCCCTCGTTCGTGTCCTGAGTGAACATGTTGTGCGTGTGTTCGACGTCGGTGAAGAAGATGGTCAGCATTACATCACCATGGAATTGGTGGAAGGAAGCGACCTCAAAGAAGTCATCAAAGAGCACGTCCAGATCGAACCGAAGCTGGCCGCACGCTTCATTCGCGACGCAGCGAGAGGCCTTGGAGCCGCCCACAAAGAGGGCCTCGTTCACCGTGACATCAAGCCCGACAACCTCATGATCACCAATGACGGCATGGTGAAGGTCGCCGACTTTGGTCTCGCCATCGACACCAGCGACGGAAAGACTCGCGGCGGATTCAAGAAGCGAAGCATCGTCGGAACTCCTTATTACATGCCCCCAGAGCAGGCTGACGGAAGCTCCTCTGACGGTCGCGCTGATGTCTACTCTCTTGGTTGCACGCTCTTCCACGCAGTGACCGGAGACGTACCGTTTCGTGGCAAAACGCTCATGGACATCCTTGTTCAACACGTCAACAAAGAACCGCCTAATCCAAAAGACCGCAATCACAACGTCGACGATCAGCTCGCCAACATCTGCCTGAAAATGATGGCCAAAGATGTGGATGAGCGCTTTCAAACTATGAAAGAACTGGCCGATGTTCTCGAAGACTACCTTTCTGGTGGGGAAAAACAAGCATCCCGAATCATCGCCCCAGCACCCAAAAAGAAACAGGTCTTGGCCCTCGCTGACCGGCCCATCCCCAAGCTTCCTGAGCCGCCTCCCGTCAAAGGCTTCGCCATTAGCTCCTCGGTCGTTTCAGTCATCGTGATTGTCCTGCTTATCTTGCTTAATGTCCCAACCGTGAAGGCGCTATCGATCGCGCCGCCTCCTGTTCCAACAAAAGATTCCCTTGTTCTTAAGCGCTTGGAGAGCGAACTCCGGGAGAACGTCACCGACAAAAAAGCCTTCAAGAAGAGCTACGCGATCTTTTTGGCGAGCTTTCCGAAGCTCGAAATCAAAGCGCGAAAGGTTCGCACAAGAGTCTTGGCGACGAGTGAGAATGTTGAGAACGATGGTAGCAAGGAAGCAGAAGCGGCCTTTGAAGCCTTAAGAACGAGCATCATAGCATTGACAGAGAAGAAGGATTTCCTCGGCGCTTGCGCTGCCTTAGCTCGCTTTCCAACAAAGCATAATGTTCATTTAAGTCGCAAAGAGCTTGAGGCTCTCCGCTTCAAAGCCAATGACAAGCTCATGGAAAATGAAAGTCTCTGCGCGGTGATAGTGGCTGAGCCTGGTGGCAAATTCTCGTCATTCGCTATGGATCGTTACGAAGTCACCAACGAAGAATACGCCGATTTCCTCCAAGCCAATGAGGACGTCAAGAAGCCCCTAGGCTGGAGAAAACGAAGTTGCCCGACTGGGAAAGAGCGTCTCCCCGTCGTTGGCGTATCGTTCAAAGCCGCAGCGGCCTATGCGAAATGGAATGGAAAACGCCTCCCCACCTCTGATGAATGGCGATACGCAGCGTCAGGGGGACGAAAACGCCAATTCCCTTGGGGCAACTACTCAAGCCTCGACTTTAAACGCTGTAACTCGCGATTAGCCAACAAAGGCAAACTCCTCCCCGTTTTGTCCTTCGCGGAAGATCGAGATGGCAATCTCCGGGGCTCGTCATCCTTTGGCATGCTTAATATGAGCGGCAACGCCGCTGAGTGGACCATCAATACTGATGCAGCGGCGTTGAAGAGCGCCTACGTCTCTGGCGGCTCATTTAAGAGTCATATTTTCGGCTGCCAGTCGACGAGCCGCGTAAAAATGTCGAAAACAACGCGGCGGGTCGACTTGGGCTTTCGTTGCGTGAAAGACTTTGCCGAGTAGTCTCAGCACAAATAAGGCGCTTGTTAAGGCTCTGTGAGAGTTGTGACCAGCTGTTTGTCTTTGCTCTTTTTCAGGGTCACTGCGTAGTTCTTCACGCTCTCTTTTTCACCATTCCAATCATTGAATATCGTTAGATACGCTCTTGTTGTTGTGCTCATACGATTCTGATTCGAGCTGAAATAGCTCACCTCGACTTTCAGCGGATAGCGACCGGGTTCTGGGTGGACGAACTGCTCGGGACCGTAACCCCTCGTCACATCACCGAGGAGCCAAGCTCCGCTTTTCAGGCGTCTGCGGTTGTAGGAACAATGTCCCCCACCAATTTCCGTCACATGCAAGTCGACATCTGTCGTGTCCGTATTCCAAGTCGACAAGATGACCAGGGAGCCGGTCTTAATCTTTGAACAGCTTGGCGCTATCCCTTTGCTTCGCTGGCGAGCAAAGGGATGAAGGTCGCGATGCGCATTCGAGGCGAGGATGGTCGTTAGCAATTTCAGATATTGATTGCTGGTGACGATGCGAAGATCTTGAGAGCACTCCTGGATCGACAAGGTGAGCTCAAACCATGCTAGGGATTGCTTTAACAATTTGAGATTGGCCAAGCTTCGCGCCATAGTCAGATAACTCAGGAACTCCGTCGGTCGCTTGTCGATGATTTCTCTGAGCAAAGAGACGGCTTCCCGATCATACTGCCACGAGAGCGCTGTGTATGCGACATCTCTGAGGCGGTTGGGATCCCCCTGTTCGAGTTCTAAAGAGGCGCTTAGTGCTCGCAGTGCATCTCCCTTAAACCCTTGCTTGTGCAATTGGAGCGCCTTCGCATTCCAGTCAATTGTCATGGGGTCTATCTCAATACTCTTCTTTTGCCGGAAAACGCATTGAAAGGGTCGAACTTTCAATTCAAAATCGGCGTCGGAAAATTGAGCGAGGATGGCTTCGGCGGACTTGCTAAAGCGAATGGTGATCTGGGGATGTTTTTTCAATGATTGGGCCAGGGATTGGAATTGGCTTCTGGGGCTCGCCTCTTTCGTTTGAACGGTTTTGGCCTCTTCTAGGAGCGACTGTACCTTCGTTTCTTTCACGATTTTTAGGTGTTTCTTGAGGCTGAAACTGAAATGAGCTTTGTAGTCTGCTTCGGTCTCTAACATCAATAGTGAACATCGTCGACCTGGAATCTTGTAGTGCAAGTCAAAGGACATCGCGCTGCCCGAATGAGAAGGGAGATCACCGATTTGACGACTGGCGCATTGCCCATAAATCCGTGTCGCCATAGGCGATTGCAAGACCCTCGGCGCTATCTGGAGTCGCTTTGTTTGACCGCCGCTAGACAATTCAATTGAGAGTGGTCCTGTGATTGTTCCCCGGCCGGAGAGAATGATGTTCTGCCCAGGATAGAGTGTCTTGGCGCGGCCACCAATGATCAGGTCGCAGCTCCCTGGCGCGGTGATTCTTTCGATAGTCCAGGGAGTCTTTGTGTGGGCTTGAGCGGCCTTATTGAGTTCGCTGTTATTGTACGCAGTTGTCAGAGCGCCGCCACTTTTACGAGCGATAGCGCCGAGTAAATCTTGGTTTGTGCCGGAGAATCCAAAGCTGTAGCAATAAACGGGCTGTACTTTGATTCTAGAGAGGATATCGGCTTTCGCTTGCCGTCCCCAGCTTGTTGCACCGTCGCTGAGTAAGAAATAACAGTGATCCTGATTTTCAGAATGAAGCCAGGAGGCGCTATGAGCTAATTCCAGGGCGGTGCAAAGGTCGGTGCTGCCTTCGAGCAGCGTTTTGTTGACGACACGAATGAGCTTGTCAACGTTACTGGAATTGTTTGTTTGAAACCCTTCATGAAACCAGTATTGCTCAATATTAAAAAAGAGGACCGCAAACTCTTTAATGGTGTTTCGGTTCTTTGTAAGAATTGCTTCCAATAATTGAACTCTCTGAGCGAATCCAGTTTTTGCCGAGCTTGAAGTATCGAGAAGAAAGACCGCTCGGGAATATTGTTTTGAGTCAGTCATTTCTGGGACTTGAGGCTGAACTCGCATGGCGAAGTGCTCGCCAAGGACTGGGTCTTTGTCGGCAAGCAGTGTGGGACCGGAGTCGGGAAGAGTGACTTCTAATCGGTGAGATTGCAGCTTTGAACTATCAAAGCGCCAGCTCTCATTAAAACTCTTGAATTGGCCTCGGGGAGAGAGCAGCGGTTGAATGGTTGAGCGAATGAAGATGTGAACACTAGGTTTTATCTGGGCTTTCGGTAATTCGAGTTTGTAAAGCCAGGATTTATCTTTGCGAATGAGGGGCAGGTCATAAGCGAGGACAATGCGATGGCTCTTCTTTGGGGCAAGGGGATAAACTTGGCAGCGAAAGATATCGGCGCCAGCCCACTCTAAAAGCGCCGGGTCGACGGCCTTATTGACCTCTGATTTATAGGCTCTAGAAGCTTCATTGCGAGGGACCATGCGGGCTTCTTTGACTGCGGTCCATTCTTTTGAGCGCACGGAGAGGGTGTTTGCCACATTGGCTGCGACGGGAAGCTGTGCTCGCTTTGGCTTGTTTAAGTGGACTTTGTTTTCTCCAAAGGCCAGGTAATACGGTGAGGCGCCACTCGGTAGGCGAAGCTGGAACTGGCCATCAAGTTGTTTGCCGTGCGGGTTGAAGAAGGACGCATCAATGAGGACCCTCGCTTGGAAGGCGTCGATTTGAACCGTGACATCGAGGGATTCTAGGGGAAGCTCTTCTTTTTCGCCGACCTTGAGCCTGAGGGTGTGAGGAGAGAGCGTGGAGGGTTTCCAGGTCTTTAGCTCATTCTTCTTCTTATTCTTTGGATTCTCGATCTCACCGATTTCTATGCGAGGACCCGGGAAATCAGGGATTCTTGAAACGATGTCCGAGACATCATAAATATCGAAGACCATATCTTTACGACGGGGGGCTGAGGCCGACGCGCCGCGGCCAATGCCAATGATGTTTGGATTGCTCAAAGCAAGCTCGGGGGCGGGGTAGTCTGGCACTTCTTTGATGATATCGGAGACGTCGTAAAACTCGAGGATGGATTTGTCGTTGACGGGGACAATGTGAATGGCTTCGTTGTGATAGCGCCGAGTCAATTGACACTGATCGAGAATCGTTTTGAGTGCAGGCCCAAGCTTTACCTTGTCTGCTTTATAGCGGACAGTCAGTTTCTCGACATCGATCTCTTGATGGATGACAAAGTTTAGTCCAGAGACATCGCTCAAGAACGAGAAGACATCTTTGAGGGTTTCACCGCCGAAATTGCAGGTCACATCTCGAGTCTTTAGGATTTCTTTATATCGAGTGATCCAAGAGACCTCTGGGGATTCCCGAGGAGTCTCGGCTTCGGCGAGCTTTTCCAAGACCTTCATGAGCGCCGCTCGGCTGCGGATATCTTCTTTGCTGACGCTCACATAAATCTTGTCGTCAGCCGTTCCTGTCCGAGGATTGGGGGCCGGTTGGGAGCAGGCGACGAGGGCCATGATTGGGACTAGGGCTTTGTGTTTTAGGACCATGAGTAGTTGCCTCAATAAAAAGGCGCGCTCATAGAGTCTTATAGAGCCAAGTCACTCCTCGGTCCGCTCTTCGTCATCTCTCTGTCAAAAGCAAAGCACTAATACCGCGAGATCTTTAGTCTTCGTTCGTTTTGATAGCGACGCGTTTATATTTAATGATGAGGTTTTGGCTGGTCTGATTGTGAAGCACCAAGGTGTCATTGTCGTTAAAGCTGAACTTGAAATTCTTAACTTTGCCTTTGCCGCCTTGAGTTTCGATCCAGCCGTCGTCGCCATTCTTCCGTTGATAGTGAATGATCACCGACTTACTTTCCGGCCCCATCCGATAGGCGCCTTCCCAAACGGGCTTGCCTTGCGCGGTGCGGAAGTAATCCTCTAATCCGGTTGCGAAGATTCCTTCATTTTTGAAATAGTACCACTCCGCGAGCTCGCCCTTGGTGCCAGCTTGTTCCACGACGCGCCATACGCCGACTAACTCCTTCGGGATCTCTTGTTTCCCCTCTTGCCAAACTTTGAAGTCGTCTTCGGTGAAGACCTCTTCTCCAGGATCGTTGTTGGGAAAAGATGTGCAGGCGGCGCAGAAGAGAATTAGGACTGGCGCTAGCTTTCGAAGTAACATGGGGAACCTCTAGGTATTCAATGGTAAGAGCCTAAGTTCGGTGGCCGAATAGCTCTGTCCTAACAAATCCGACATAGCAAGTCCAAATTTCATCGTCTTCGTAGAACGATGTGAAATCCATAGCGGCTCTCAAGGACGCTTTCGCAAAGCTCTCCCTCCGCGACTTGGAAAAGGGCGCCTTGGATTGCTGAGAGGGCCTGGGGACCCTTCCTAGGGATCACTCCCAAGCTTG
>JARGOJ010001306.1 GCA_029210225.1 Planctomycetota bacterium | reverse complement strand
TGAGAAGAACATCAATTTTTCGCCGTCCTCCCGGGTGAGAGATGGACGAGGATGTACGTCGCCCTCGGTTTGGGCTTGTGCTGGTTAAAGATTCTGTCACTCGCGTCTCTCCTCAAAGTTGTCAGAGTCGACTATTTTAACCCAAATAAAACCAACACGGTTCTGTGATTCTCAGAGACCCCTCAACGGGTTATGATTGCTTCTCTGAAGGCAAGCGAGCACCATGTCACAAATTGGCCCTTACGAAATCCAACAAAAGCTCGGCGAAGGCGCCATGGGCCAAGTCTATTTGGGCTGGCACCCTCTTCTCAAGCAACATCACGCGATCAAAGTGATGTCTGGCCAATTTACCCGGGCCGACCTTGCCCGTTTTCAACGAGAGCTCGAGATTGTCGCCGCGATCAAACATCCGAATATCATTTCCATTCACAGCGCGGGGCTTCAAGGCACGCGTCAGCCCTATTACGCCATGGACTTCGTCAAAGGAGTCGACTTGGAGAGCCGGATAAAAGAGGGTTCTTTCGAAGAAGACAAGGCCGCTAAAATCATTTGCAAGCTCGCCCTAGCCCTCGCTGAGTTTCACGATCAAGGCGTTCTCCACCGAGATATCAAACCGGCGAATATTCTTCTCGCAGCTGGCGATGAACCAAAATTAGCCGACTTTGGCCTCGCGAAAAACGATACCGGCCAGCAATTGACCCGCACTGGAGAAATCGTCGGGACCCCCATTTACATGTCTCCAGAGCAAGCAACGGGCCAGACCCTCGATTTGAAATCGGACCTCTATTCCCTTGGGGCCATTCTCTTCGAAATGCTCGCCGGACACCCCATGGTTATGGGAAAAACAACCCCCGAGGTTCTTCACAAGGTCTCTCGGGGCGAGGTTTATACCTTGGACGCATTCAGGCCCGACGCCTCTTCACGCCTGGATGCAATCATAAAAAGAGCCACTCACTTCCAGAAGGCCAAGCGATACAACGATGCCCGGGAGCTTGCCGCCGACCTGAAGGCCTTCCTTTCGGCTGACAGCCCAGCTCCCGCGATCTCCGAGAATCGCCGTTTTCGCCGTCTGCTTTGGCTGCCTCTCGGTGTCCTCGTCATTTCAGGCTTCGGAATTGGAGCGGTGTCCTGGTTTCAAAGGCAGGAGCAAAAAACCGCCGACGATAAGCATACTCAGGCCTTTGCGAAGCAAGTTCAGCGTTTGAGTCCAAGGAGTGACAACGAAGAGATTCTGCGCATCTATGGATTAAAAGATCGCTTTTGGAACGCCAACGATTCGTCGAAATCCGCCAAGCGTGTTTTCGGGATCCTAGAGCTTTGGCGTGCGCGGGTCGCGCTGCGTAGCCATGACGCAAAGACCGCGGCAAAGAATGTCGAGAACGCCCAAAAATTGCTCCCCAGGTCAGATCCTCATCTCCTCGGAATCCAGGCAGGCCTTGCGATTGAGAGTCAGGAATACTCGCTGGAGAAGGCTGAGAAGTTTATTAACAAGGCGCTCTCGAAACGCAAAAACGATGGCGAGTTTCATGCTTGGGCGGCTCGCATTTACTACTCTCAAGGCAAGACTCATGTCGCTGCGTCAGAAGCTGATTTGGCAAGGATTGGAGGCTTTCCTGTTCCTACGGTTGAGGCGCTTCTGGCCTTGAAGAAAAAGAACTATGCCCGAGTGATTCGCTACATCGATGAAGAAGACGCAAAGATTTGTAAAGAGGACTACGAATCAGCCTTGAGCGGAGCAGCTAAGCGCGCCACCGCAGATCGGCGTTTTGAAGTCGCGACCGACTACGTGGCAAAGTTATATGCTCTCAATCCAAGGCATATCACCCTAAGAACGATCTCTCAAAAGCTAGTTCGCGGCTCGGAAAGTCAATTGAGCGACCTCAACGATGTTATCAAGAAGAATCCTAGAAACAAACTCGATGAAATAGCCACAATGGGATCCCGATTGGAGAAGTCTTTTCGCCTCGCACGGATTGCCAACCCCGATATGGATATCGGCCAGAAAGTCAGGAAGAGCATCGAAAGCGCCTCGATAATCCTCACTAAAAGGGTGGAGACCTATTT
>JARGOJ010000214.1:5881-11082 GCA_029210225.1 Planctomycetota bacterium | reverse complement strand
TCATGCTCATTCTTGTCATAGTCCACGGACACCTCAATGGCCATCCCTCGAGTTTGGGCGCCATAAAGAAGCAGCAGCTCTTCCAAGAAAACAGGCAATGAAACCGATTCCCAATTGTCTGTAGCTTGTCGCACAGAGAGGGTCTTAAAGCTCTGAACCAATGAGTTGGCTCTTGTGATATTCCCTTGAATGAGCGAGCTTGCTTCATCTAGGTCCTCGAAGAGTTCCACGAGATCTTGATCGGCGGAGTAATTGGCCTTGAACGATTCTGTCAGTAACTCAGGAAACAGACTCGCAGCAGTGCGAACGATCCCAAGGGGTGTATTAATTTCGTGGGCAATCCCAGCGACCATTTGGGCTAAGGATCGCGAACGCTCCATTTCCATTTCAGTTTTAATGCGCTCCTGCTTCAAGCGCTCCCAGAAATATTTCTCATTCGAGCCTCGAATCTTCTCGCTGAGGCCAGACAAAACCGAGCTCAACATCACCGTCGAGGACCGCAGCAACTCCAGAAAGTCGCCCCGAGGTATCACAAAGAACTCGCAATCTTCAAGGCATGACACGGAGGCTGAGCGGGGCTTACCATCCAGTAAAGCTAACTCCCCGAAGAATTGATTGTCTTCGAAGGTCGCGTATTCGACCACCTGACCTTCATCGCTGGTACCAAAAACTCGAACCTGCCCAGACAAAAGCACATAAAGACCATCGGGGGCATCGCCCTGAGAGAAGACCGCCTCGCCGTCCTTCAAGTCCAATTCTCGACCAAGTTCAATAAGCTCTTCCAATTGATTGGTTTCGAGGTCTGCGAAGAATGGAATGTCTGCGAGTAGAGCAACAATAATCATGGGGCATCACTTTCACGAGCCTGAGCGCCGACGGTATCCATTTGTTGGGCCAGTGCAGGGCTTGCTTCACAGAGCATTTTTTGAATCACTCGGTGCATCCAAATCAGACAAACGAGGGCGAGGGCGCCAATGAATATCCAACAGGTGGTCCAGACCCCCGTGTTATTCAACAGGTAACCAAACAAGATCGGGCAGGCGAAGCCTCCAAGCCCTCCCATCACACCCACCATGCCCCCAGTGACACCAACAGAGTCGGGGAAGTAATCGGGAATGTGTTTATAGACGGCGGCTTTTCCAATTCCCATGGCGATTCCAACAATAAACGCAAAGAAGGTCATAACCCAGGGATTCGCTGCGAAATCAATGCGTGTCATGCCGCGGGCGAGGAGCTGTTTGGGCTTCACTTTGTCTCCTTGGGAGACAACGGGCTCCTGCCAAACACGGAAGACCGGGAAGATCGCCGACTCGTCCCTCGTCAGGTCGTCGGGCTTGGCTTTGAGTTGATAGCGATCGTCCCCCAATTGAACATGCTCTGGCTCAACGCCCTGGACGGTCCCTGCTTTTCGCGCCATGACACCGGGCCCCGGAGCGCGAATCTCCATTTTGGGAATGGTCAGCAACGCGCAGCCAATGAATATAGCGCCTAAAACCCAATACATCACTCGGCGGGCCCCCACTTTATCGGAGAGCCAACCTCCGAAAGCCCGAATAACACCGGAAGGGAAGCTAAAGACCGCCGCGAGCATACCTGCGCTCGCAAGGGAGAAACCATAAACATTGACGTAGTAGGGAATCATCCATTGAGCCAAGGCCACGAAGCAGCCAAAGACCAGAAAGTAATAGAGGCCAAAACGCCAGACTCGAATGTTCCCGAGGGGGCTCAAGCGTTGCTTGAAAGTAAGCGTGGCCTCAGGCTTCTTCGATTTTGTAAGAAGGAAGAAAGCAATGGCGGTCACAATTAACAGTCCCGCCATTAACTTTGGGAAGACTCGCCATTGCTCGATGTCTGCGCCATTGTCCGTCAACGCGTTTAAGATTCGCGGTCCGGCAACACTCGTCAAAGCCGCCCCGGCGTTTCCCGCGCCAAAAATACCGAGCGCTGTGCCCATACGTTCCCTGGGATACCAAACGGAAATGAAAGCCACTCCAACCGCGAAGGTCGCTCCACAGACTCCAAAACCCAAGCTCAATATTAAAAAGCCCTGAAAGCTCTCCACATATCCCACGCAAAACATCGGCGCAGCCGCTAGGAATAAGGAGAGGGTGAAAATGATCCGTCCGCCAAATCGGTCTGTGAGCAGCCCCATTGGAAGCCGAAGAATCGCTCCCGAGAGAATGGGCATTCCCACTAATAAACCCATCTCAGTCGGGGAGAAATTAAAGACTTGGGTGCTCACCAGGTAGGTTACGAGAACCCCATTCATCACCCATGCAGCAAAGCACACGGTGAATGCAATCGTCGACATCACGAGCGCCGAAAGAGCTCCTTTCTCCAATTCAGAAGTCATTGTTCTCCCAGCCCGTTCAATCTCCGCCCCTATGATTCAGGACTAAACCGCCGCCGCATCGAAGAAAGGTCCGTCGCGACTCTCCAACATTTTCAAGGCGATCGTTGAGTAAAGCGCGTTCGTCACATGGCCGGTTAAGAGCGGCAACATGCTCTTCAATAAAGGATCGGAGAGGCCTGGTTCTAGATAGACAAAACCCTGTCCAAGATCTCGTGGAATCACTAATGAGAGCAAGGTGCCATTCTGGAAGTCGACCAAGGCCGATTCATATTGCAATTCAGGTTGCTCACGAAACGCCTTCTGAACAGCTCGAACACGCTCGGGAACATTCTCTCCCTCGCCGAGGTAAACAACACATTCAGTTGCTTCACCCCCAGATTCCAAAGTCTCCAAATCGACCATAACGAAATCACTGCGTGTCATTGAGAGGGCCGTTGCTAGAATCTTCTGGAGCGTTTCTTCGAGAGTCTCATAAGAATGCAGCGACAACATCGATTCATGAAGAGAGGCTAAGAGCTGCTTATGCCGCTCCAGGTCAATGATTTGTTTATAGGCCCGTAAGGCCGTGCGAACCGTGGAATACAGCCGCGCTCTCGTCACTTCAGTCTTTGGTAGGTATCCGTCAATGTCGTATTCGTCAATGCACTTCTGCTCAGGAGCAAGCCCCGGCTGACCTGTTCGCATAATGATTCGAGATTGAACAATGTCCATCTCTTCACGAATAACCCTCACCGCATCCAAGCCCGCCGACTCTGTTTCCATAACAACATCGAGCAAGATCACTGCGGTTTGAGGATGGAGCTTTAGATACTCAAAGGCTTCTTTGGCCGAGTGCGCCGACACCAACTCGATGCGTTGGTCCTCGAACTTCATTCGTTTCAAGGCGAGCTTCGTCACGGTGTGCATGTCGGCGTCATCGTCAACAACCAACACTCTATAGGGACCAGAACCAAGCAACATCTCTACTCCTCGCCATTCTTCTCAAACGCTTCAAGCTCGACGACTGTCAACTTGAAATTGGATTGAGCGGTGTATGGACAGCGTCCCTTATGACTGGTCAGCTTGTTGAGATACTGCCCCTCAGTCATTTCAGCTTTAGTTTTATGGAAGTTGATATAGACAGAGTCGCCTTTAACCCTCTCCGTTACGACAACACGAAAGACAAGGGATGTATCTAATTCAGGATTGCGAACCCGTGCGAAGCCACCGGTTTTCAGCCCGAGCTTCGCTCCAAGAGCGATGGAAACATAGACTGGGTTATCCTCTGGCAAGCCAAGTATCGGCGTCGCCTTCCCTGAATTGAAGGTTGAAATAGCGAAGCGAATGCGCGGCATGTTGTCTGAAAGCGTTGACCGGCCTGAATTCAAAAGAATCCCTGTCGGCAACTCAATGTCCCTGGAGGTCGGAGTAAAGAACTGAAACTTCCTCGCATTGCGAAACTTATCCGCAAAAGGAAAATGCTCTGGATCTTCGCTGTTCAATAAATAGCGAGTCGTCCCCACCCCACCGTAGACAACGCTCCCCTGTTCAACCAATTCGGCCCAGGTGATGGCCGCTCCCGACTCATGCTCAGGACGACAGTAAACCGCCCCCATCCGCCCTTCACCATCCGCGAAGTAGTCGAGCACTCGGGACCAGAGTTGTCCTCGGCTCACTTCTCCTTCAACCCGCGATAACTGCCCCCCAAAAATAGTATCCTCAAAACGGGATTGTAAATATCCCGACTGAACGAGGGGCGCTAAATCGTTGTGGTCCTTCATTAACTCAGAGTCGCTCTCCAAGCTCTCTCTGAGGCGCTTCGAGATAAGCGCCATAACATCGTAAACAATGGTCGCGTCGGTTCGAGTATCCGGCGACGCTTTTTTATGGGGCACTGACAGTGTCAATCGCCACTCACCGTTTTGATAGAGCTTGGCTGCGGCTGCGTGAGGAGGAGAGGGAATAATCAACTCTGCGTGTTGTTCAGTGAAGGGGTCGGGGATTGGATCGACGACGACGAGGGTGACATTGGGGTCTTTTAGTTTTTTGACCCAACGCTCCCGGTTCATCATATTGCTCTCGAACTGCGTTCCAAAACAAAGAAACAACTCCGGGCGATCGGCGGGGTCGGAGTAGTCAAGAGCGGCACGAGAGTCGTCCGCCAACGCAGTGTCGTAGGCGCCCCTGGGCAAGTCCATTCTTAAACAGACATCGTCTGCCCCTTCTTCACTACAAGGAATTCGTCCCATAAAGAACTTGTGGGACAGCCCTTGAATCTCCGACTGAGCATTGATTTGTCCAGGAATTCGGATCACTCCTCCAGCCGGTTCTCCTGGAGCTTTGAGGCCATATTTACCAACTAATGCAAAGCAATTACCCCAGAGGCAGTGAGCCACCGCGCCGCGAGTTTGGCTTAATCCTACAGAGGGTAAATTGATGGGAACGATCTCCGGGTTGGCCAGGCGCGCTGCGATTGTTTCAATCCCTTTATGCAAACGGTCTACATAACGGGGTTCGGCGGCGATTTTAAGCGCGATGCGCTTTGGCGAAAACGGCTCCGATTCTGCCAATGATCGATATTTCTGAAGGCTCTCATCGCAGGCCCAACGATCCAAGAAGCTCTGATCTAAAGCCTCGCTATGTTCTTTTAGTAACTGATGTCCGACTGATAATGCGAGCAAGGAGTCTGAGCCAGGGCGAATGAGTAGGACCCGCTCAGGCCCAAGACGAGACGCAAGCATCGACGCCGTTTCAGTCACAGCAACTTCAATTAAGAAGGCGTCCAGGTCTGTTCTCTTCAACAAGCTCGAAAAGACGGGTGGATGACTAATCAATCCATTCCAACCGTTGAGAAGATAAAAGCGCGATG
>JARGOJ010000214.1:0-5871 GCA_029210225.1 Planctomycetota bacterium | reverse complement strand
ATGGACCTTGTAGTGCTTGTTCAATTGTTAAAAATGGTCCCTCTTGTCCCGTCAGCATTTCGTTGTGAACGGCCCCAGAGTTGAGGCAGTGCTCCGCATTTCCTGCGAGATTGCGAACTCCGAGAAGACGAAAGACCTCTTGGAAAGCGAAGATCGTGAAATAGTCTATTTGGCCGCAGGCATAAATAAGGGTCCGGCCGTTTGGAGGTCTATGAGCGAGGAGAAGGTCGGCCAAGCGCTCAATCGATGCTTCATAAGACATGCGCCGTCGTCCTTCCTCGACTTTCTCACTCGGAGCGAGATGCACGGGGTAAACGCTGCGCTGTTGGCCGAAGGAGCTTTTGAGCTTGACGCAACCGGGGGTCGGCTCCTTCCTTTTAAATTTGGCTTTGAGAATCTGACCTCCGCCAGAGACCATGTGGCCCTTAACCTTTCCTTGTTCGGAAACACTGGCTATGGCGGCGATAGAATGAAAGTGGCCGTCCCACTCGATCTGGCCGCTGAGCACCTCTCCGTCCTCAATGAGCGAACAGGGTTCCAAGAGGACAAAGTCTTGAGGAGTTTGGAACTCCAGCTTCAGACAGAGCGTTGCGTTGTTAATAAAGGTGTGGAGCATGGCCTTAGCTCCAACGTCGATCTTTGGCCGATCAAGGGCTGCGGCGTGGCCTTCAATGACCGCCCCATCGCCCACTCCGCAAAAGGCACAAGAGCTTCGCCAATTCCTTGGATGTCCACGCTCGTGTTTTGGCTGAAGGTAGGCGGGGAGGCTCGACAGGTCCTCGACAAAACTAAGCTGTGCTAGTTTTGGGATGTCATTGGGTTCAGGCATAAATCGCAGACTTCCCCTTCCGAAGGACGGCAAGCACCATGGTCAGTCCTCACGCCGGCAATCCTCCTGACTTGTCACTGAAGAGGATTCTGTCTGTGAGAATCTAAGCACACTCTGGTTCATTCCCAGCCCGGCCCAGGATATTGCCAATGTAACAAAATTCTCAATAAGTACATTCTAAGCACGCCGAAGCATTGACCCCCTGAGGACATAAACGTGCTTTGGTCTGACAGCGCCTGTTTTCAAAGAGCCCTTCCCATTTGGCCCAGAGATTCGATAATAGCCGCTCAAACAGAAGATATCGGACCAACTATAAAGTTGTTGGAGTCACAATGAAACACATCGCAACCTTCATCTGCTTAGCGC
Organism: Planctomycetota bacterium; assembly: GCA_029210225.1. Taxonomy (GTDB): domain Bacteria; phylum Planctomycetota; class J058; order J058; family JARGOJ01; genus JARGOJ01. Next base: position 4,676 of record JARGOJ010000214.1, on the reverse strand, counting down.
TTCTCGCCTCGTTTACCTTCGGATGCAAAGCCAAGGACAACGGTACCACCAAAGGGAAAGCCAGCGGCAAACATGCTCACCGTGCGCCCAATGGGGGCGTCTTGGTCGAGCTTGAAGATCACGTCGCCAACCTTGAATTCACCTTTGACACGGAAACAGGAACCTTAGGGGTCCTTTGCCTCGGTGGGCACGCTTCCAAAGGTTTAGTCCCCAAGGGTGAGTTCCTCTTTGTTGATGTGAAGGCTGGCGACCAAACAATCTCGGTCAAGCTCTCTGGAGTTGCAAACTCGCTAACTGGAGAGACAAAGGACGTGACATCACAGTTTCAGGGCTCCGACCCGAAGCTGAAGTCGTTGACCAAGTTCACGGGAACCTTGAAGAGCGTGACTCTCAAAGGGAAAGAATACAAAAACGTCTCCTTCTCTTTTCCTAACAAATAGGGCCTGACTTATTAGAATAATGCCGAACACCGAAGCGAGGGTCCTCATGAATATCCGTCTTCTTCTCCCAGTTTTCGCCGCCAGCGCCACACTCATGCTCGTGGGATGCAAACCTCATAAAAGCGCGCCACCAAAGAAGGTAGCCAAGGGCTCTCCTATGAGAGGCGCCCCCATGAGAGTGGTCAAGACCGACAAGCCAAAGGCCGCGGATCCACTCAAGAAAGATGATCCACGCCTCCCGGCGCAGGCTGTGAATCCCAATGAAAACCCAAAAACGATTCCTCCAAAGACTGTTCCTGAGAAGCCGGTGACAAAGCTGGAGCCCGCAACCAAATTGGAGCCCGCAACCACACAGGAGCCGAAGACAGACACAAAAGCTCAGCCCTTAAAATTGGACGACAAGAAGCCTGATGATGGCGAAGAGAACCGCATTCCCAGAACGAATAAGAAAAAGAAGGTCGTCGTTCCCAAGGACTACAAGAAGAAGTTTGCCGCCCTCAAAGACCTGAAGAAGGGTGACAAGAGCCTCCCTCCATTTCTTGGATTTAACACCTTGTCTGACTTCGAGTATGAGATTCAGTGGGGTGTCGCGAAGAAAGATCTTCCGAAACAAATCCCCGACACGGTCCTCGCTTGGAATGGCAAGAAGGTCAGGACCCGGGGCTATATGCTCCCTCTCAAGATGAGTGAAGACGGCCAAGTGCAAACATGCTTCCTGCTCCGCGATTTAGGTCCTTGCTGCTTCGGTGGAACCCCGAAAATGAACTTCTGGGTGCTCGTCACGATCCCAAAAGGCACCAAAGCCGCCTATAAAGCCTATCGCTCCGTCGAAATCACCGGCACCATCGCTGTCGGCGAAAAGGTCGAATATGACCGGGTCACGAGTATCTACCGCATGACCGCCACGAAGGTTGATTGGGAAGAATAGTCGCAGCGTCATGGACATTTCTATCTCTCCCAACGGAAGATTGCTTCTCAACGGCGATGCCCTCGGGACAGAGCGTGAGACTGTTGAAGCCACGCTCATAGACCTTGTTAAGAATCAAGACAGCAAGCAAAGCTCACCGGTTCTCGACTTCTGGAGAGGCTTCACCCTTGCCTATCTAACTGAGCTTTGCCACATTCCCGAAGGCTCCGGACAAAGCTTGGAGAGCCTTCCCGAGAGCCCTCACTTCCTCGAGTTTGAAATCAACGCGCCCCCCATGAAGGGCGGGGAATATCTGAACTCTCGGGTCCTTGAAGAGCTGTGGTCAGACCTCCACGCGTTCGCCCGTAAGCAAGTCGCCAAGACTCCTGGGGGGCTCTCCCCGTGGTTGAGCGCGATCATGCCCCAATGGAACAGGATAGGCCGAGTTTGCTTCCACCTCGCTGAAAATAAGAACGATCCTGACGATCCGTTTGCGTTTTTGGCCACCTATTCCACTCGTGGGAATCAAAGCAATAGTATTCAACATGTGCCTCTTGCCCATGCCCTTGAGGAATACTCCCAGGCAAAGAGTAAAAAGCAGCTCATTCATCTTCTAAGCCCTATTTCTAGAGCGGCGAAAACTCTCCCCTGGGTGGAAGAGCTCGTCGAAAGCGGTGACATTTTTCATCCCCTAGCCTGGACCCCAAACGAGGCATGGCGACTACTCAAAGACCTCCCTCATCTCGACAAAGCCGGCCTCCTTGTTCGTGTTCCTGACTGGTGGAAACAGCGCTCCCACTCCGTGCAGGTCAATGTATCGATTGGTGAGAAGAAGAAAACAACGCTGAACTTTGAGTCACTGCTAGACTTCAACGTTGAGCTGACTCTCGATGGCAAAAAACTGTCTAGCCAAGAACAACAGAGATTGCTCGCGGGCAGCGATTCCCTAGTTCTCCTCAAAGGGCGTTGGGTTGAATTGGGAGGCGAGCAGTTAAAGAGAACACTGAATCATTGGAAAAAAGTCGAGAGAGAAATCGCTGGCGATGGCATCTCATTCATTCAAGGAATGCGGCTGCTATCAGGGGCTCCGGCAGATATGGTCACCGAGTCAAGCCCAGAGATTCTCAAGTGGTCTGAAGTTCTTCCTGGCAAGTGGTTAGCAGAGCAAATTGAGAAACTAGGTCAGCACAAAAACGTAAAAATGCTCCCCGGGAAAGCGCTCAAGGCAACCCTGCGTCCCTATCAGAAACAAGGAGTACAATGGCTCGGGCTCACCGCTCAACTCGGCCTTGGCGCCTGCCTCGCCGACGATATGGGACTCGGCAAAACAATCCAGGTGATCGCATTAATCCTGAACCGAAAACTCAAAAAGCTAAGTAAGAAACCTGTGCTCGTGGTATTGCCCGCCTCCCTCGTGGGAAACTGGGAGTCAGAGATAACCCGCTTTGCGCCGAGCTTAGCGCTAAAAATCCTCCATGCTTCTCATATGAAGAAAGAGGACCTAAAGAGCATTCAGAAAGAGCCAGGCGCATTCCTGAAAAACACTGACGTGGTCCTCACGACTTATGGAATGCTACTCAGGCAAGCTTGGTTACAAGAAACAAACTGGGACGTCCTCATCCTCGATGAGGCCCAGGCTATTAAAAACCCTGCCACTCGGCAAAGCCGGGCCGCTAAGAAAATAAAGGCGGCTGCTAGAATTGCCCTGACAGGAACACCCATTGAAAACAAACTCGGTGATCTTTGGTCCCTCTTTGACTTTCTAAACCCGGGCTTACTCTCAAGCCCAAACGCCTTCCAAAAATTCGTTCAGGCCTTGAGCAAGCGACCAGCGCAACCTTATGCGCCCCTTCGAAAATTAGTTCAACCCTATATTTTGCGACGACTAAAGACAGACAAGGCCATCATCTCAGACCTCCCAGAAAAGACTGAGGTTCACGCCTACTGCAAGCTGACGAAGAAGCAGGCGGCGCACTACAAGAAAGCCGTTAAAGAGCTTGCTTTGGCGCTCAATTCCATCGAGCCTCAAAAACGCAGAGGGCTGGTACTTGTGTTTTTGTTGCGCTTCAAACAAATCTGCAATCACCCAAGCCAGTGGTTGGGGGTCAACGATTACGAGCCAAAGGACAGCGGGAAATTTTTGCGGCTCGGTGAGATATGCGAGGAGATTGCGGCGCGTCAGGAGAAGGTGTTGATATTCACTCAGTATCGCAGTCTTTGTCTGCCCCTCGCTTTGTTCCTCAAAGGCATCTTTGGCCGGGATGGTTTGCAATTGCACGGCGGAATACCCGTCAAAAAACGAAAGCCGCTCATTGACGCATTTCAAAAGGAAAATGGCCCGCCCTTCTTCGTCCTCTCCTTAAAGGCCGGGGGGACCGGTTTGAACCTCACTGAGGCGTCTCATGTGGTTCACTTCGATCGTTGGTGGAACCCAGCGGTTGAAAATCAGGCAACAGATAGAGCTTTTAGAATTGGCCAGAAGCGCAAGGTTCTCGTTCATAAATTCGTCTGTTCAGGCACCGTCGAAGAGCGAATAGATAAGCTCATACAGGAAAAGACAGACCTCGCCGATATGCTTCTGAGAGCAGGCGATCAAAAGGGACTGACAGAACTCAATGACAAAGAGCTACTCGATTTAGTACGATTGGATCTCAACTCAGCGCTAGGATAGTACTATGCACTACAATGCTTGGCCACCCTATATCCCTGTGGCCGCACGTCGCGCTAACGCTGCCCGTGAAATGGCCAAACTGCGTAAAAATGGGGTCAAGATCCAACCGGTTGTCATTGAAGGCCGGAAAATAACCCGCAATTTTTGGGGTTTATCTTGGTGCGAGCATATCGAGACTTTTAGAGACTTCGAAAGTCGCCTCCCCCGAGGGAAACGTTACGTCCGCAATGGTTCTGTGTGCGATCTCAATATCGACAAGGGCATCGTGAAGGCGATCGTCAGTGGCTCGGAACTATACAAGGTGGCGATCAATATTGAGACTCTGCCAAAGAAAAAATGGACAGAGCTTGTCGCCCAGTGCTCGGGAAAACTGAATTCCATTTTAGAGATGCTCCAAGGAACCCTGTCTGAAGAAATCATGGCTATTGTCACCAATAAGCAAAATGGACTCTTCCCGAATCGCAGCGAAGTCACCTTTGAGTGCGATTGCCCCGACTATGCATCGATGTGCAAACACATCGCCGCCGTCTTCTATGGCATAGGAAACCGCCTCGATTCAGAGCCAGAGCTGCTCTTTTCACTGAGAGGCGTCGATCACCAAGAGCTTATCAAGAAGAACGCCGTCAGCAATGTCGTGGCTGGAAGTAAGGGCAAGCGT
>JARGOJ010000213.1 GCA_029210225.1 Planctomycetota bacterium | reverse complement strand
GGAGACATAGGCTCGGTGTTGGTCAGCGCGGTATTTGACATCTCGGGTGTAGCGAAACTCATGAGCCATGGAGTCGGCGGTCTTCCGATCTCTGGCAAAGCGGGCTTCGCGGTAAAGTTCGGGCAACTCTAGAAAGTTTTTTGTTCCGACGACCAGATCGACCGCTGGGGCTTTCTTGAGTAAATCTTCGCCCTCGCGCTGAGCCATACAACCCATGACCGCGACGACGGAGTGCTCTTTGCGATTCTTCTTATGTTTTAAAATGCCGAGGCGGGACCGGATACGGTTCTCCGCTTGATCTCTCACTGCGCAAGTGTTGAAGACGATAAGATCGGCTTCTTTCATTGTGTCAGTGACTTGGAATCCCTGGGCGGCGAGCTCTTGCATCGCCAGCTCGCTGTCAAGTTTGTTCATCTGACAGCCAAAGGTTTCCATGAAAACGCTTTTAAGTTCTTGTGGCTCTATTTCGAGCGCGGTCGGATTGTTCGCGCGCATGGGAGTCTTACTCTCTGTAGAATCTTAAGGGTTCTGTATTCGGGGCAGAGTTTAACGTTCGAGAAGGTCTCTGTCTCGACAATTACTGGGAACAATTCTGCGTGGTCAGTTGTTTCAAGCTAGGAGAGGACACAATTATCCTGTGAATCAACCATCCAACAGACAGCCTGAAAGCCGCCCCCGGTCGAATTTTTTCGCGATTTTGTCCTGTTGGATCGCTTTTTCAGTGCTGCCGACCTTGCTCTGTGGATTGGCGCCGACTATTTTCCCAAAAATTCTCGCAGACTTCTTCTCCCTGGAGAAGGCGCTGCCAATTTGGGCAGGGATGGTCAGCCTTGGTTTCACAATATTTTGGCCACTCCATCTCAATCAGGTTGACCTGGATCTCTCCGAAGATGCGCGGAGCCGTTGGTCATCTGTGCTCCAAAGCTTCGTCCTTCTCATTCTCGTCTCCCTTCCCAGCTTGACCATGGTCTCAGGCCTCTCCGTTCACTCCCGGGAAGAGATCTTGAAGACCGCCGTCTACCTTAGCGCCCTCGGCTTCTCGATTCTTCTGCTAAGCCGCTGGGCCTTCTGGCTCTTCCCTGGGCGAAGTAAACACCGAGGGACCCGGGGATTTTGGATCATGACCCTGGCCGTCGCCCTGAACGGTGTCCTTCCTCTTTTCCTCAGCTTTGCTTCGGTGTTTCGAGCAAAGGAATTCGACCTCACCGTTCGCTCTATGACTCCCGTTCTTAGTAGTCAACACATCTTAGAGGGCGCCGACTTAGGCCCTGCACTCATGGTGTGGCTTGGGCTTATTCTCGCCTTTGCCGTGATTTTCGGTTTCGCCCGAATTCTCATGAAGCGCTTGCCGTTCCTGGCCTTGTCATCTTTGCTTGTATTACTGGCCCTGCCAGGTCAGGCCCACGCTGAAGATGACCCGATGACCGTGATTAAGGCCGAGAGTTTACTTGGCTCAAAGGCCCGTGTGGGTCACAGCTACCCCATAAGGCTTTACATCGGGCGCAAGGCTTCAGGGCAATGGTCGGGAAACCTGATCGCTCGGCTTGGGAAGAGGGCTTACAAAGTCCCTCTCACCGTCCATGGCGGCACCCTCGACTCTCCCCAACACATCGACCTGTCCCTGGTCTTCTACAAGCGTCAGCGCCTATCCTTCGAAGCGGAGTCGGCTGACGGGACTCGTGTGGCTCTGCCGTTTCGCTGGCCCTCGGTGAACCTTGTTGACTCAGAGGATCCGCTCATCGGCGCATGGGGAAGCAACTCATTGCGGGCCGCTCAGGCCTACGTAAGCAGCGATTCAAGTTTGACTTCGCCAGCGCTTCTCCTCTCCGGAGACTTGCACCAATCTTTAGCCCTCGGCGGTGATGCTCTCGACCTCGTCTTTCTAGGCTCCGGGGAGCCAGCGAAGAGTCGGAGAGTTTCACTGCTGCGCTATGTTGCGCAGGGTGGAATCCTTGTCCTGTTCGGAGAGGGAAAGAGCCTGTCGAATAGCTTCCCCGTGACCTACGTGCCCCAAGGATCTTTTGAGGTCGGCCGCCTGGGCTCTGGACTTGTCTTGAAAAGTGACGAGCTTCTCCTCTCCGACCAAAGCCTTGGAGATTTAGGTCAGCTTTTGGGTCCACGGCTAAACCTGGATGGACGAGGTCGTTTTTATCCGGAGGGCGTCTTAGAGTCCTTTCTTCGCGCTCCTCAGGCTCCTAAGGCTCGTCTCGGGCTGCGCTTTGCCCTGGCCGGCGTCTTGGTTGCCCTTGTTCTTATCCTCACCCTCTACGGATTCCCGAAATCGGCGGAGTCGGAGGGGCCTCACATTGTCTTTCGAGTCTTATCCCAACAGGTGCTTGGGGGCGTCGCCTTCGTAGTCCTGGCCTTGGTGCTCATTCTTCGTTGGGCCTTGCTTCCGTCTTCATTGACGACGATCGAGGCCCTCCGAATTGAAGAAGGCGTGGTGGGGTCGGCGTGGTTCGATCAAACCGCGGTCTTGAAGCTCCGATCGGCGATTGATGCTCCTGAACAGGCCCTCGACTTCGCGCTTAGTACGTCCTTGCGTGGACTGGAGACCGAAGAAAGTGCGAGCTTTGGGGAGGAACTGTGGGAAAAACGGGCGAGCGGGGAGTGGCGCTTAACGATGCCCTTGAAGGCGAGAGACTCATCTTTGTTTTTGACGAAGGACCTGCGATCTTTAGGGAAAGGACTGAGCCTACGGCGAGAAAAGGGGAAGCTGTGGCTTAGGAATGGCCTGGGCCTAAATTTGAAAAACCTTCTTCTGGCCCAGGGTGAGCGCAGTTTTTGGCTCGCTTCTTTGCCGGCCGACGAAGACGTTCTCGTCAGAATGGAAGAGAAGCCTTGGTACGATTGGGTCGAGTCGGAGCTCGATAACTCCCTGGAGAAAAACCTCTATTACTGCAGTTTGCCTCAGAGGGAATCATACTTGGAGCGGGGAGGAGTGATTCTGTGCCAGCCAGAGGACGATGGCCTACGCCGCCAGATCGGGGATCGTGGGGTTGAGGTTGGTCCGACACGTTTATTGATGGTGACTTGGCTGAATCAGGAATTAGCTGGTGACGAGTGACTAGTGGCCGTGATCGTCGTCATTTCCCATAGAGCAGTCGTATTCGGCGATCACAACGGGATCGCAGATGCCTGCCGCGAGGGCATTGAGCTTTTCGAGGGTCTCTCCGCGAGATGCGATCGCGAGTTTGAACATGCGAGAGATCTCATCGGAGGGGCTGTTTTCGCTGTCTTCTTTGAGTGTTTCGAAGACCCCGATGAGCTTGTTTCTGTGCTCGTTCGTTTCGCGAAGATACTCTGGAAGCATGTAGGATTCGCTGTTGAAGCTCCAGAGAGTGTATTCCTCTTTGTAGGGTCCAACTTTGGGGAAGCTTCCAGTCGCGACGATAATCGAGGACAAGCCGTCGATCAGGTCGTTTCCTTCTTCAAGGGCTTCAGCGCGGACGGCAAGAATCTTCTTGTCGGTCTCCGTGATGGCCATGAAAACGCCGATTTCCGCGGAATATGTGAACAGATTCCGGGCCAATAAGTGGAAGGCTAGATTGAGGGCATCGAGCTCATCAACAGTGAGACTTCCATTCATAATTCAAACCTCAAATGCGTTGCGATTGGGAGAGACAAAGCTGGCTTCTTTACCAGGGCGCTCATAATCTCAAGAAATGTATCGAGTATCAACCACTGACTTTGAATTGCTCTTCGAGCATAGCTTCGATTTCTGCGACGATCTCAGGCGGTTCGGCGAGACGACCCTGACCTGTGTGACCACAAGCCATCCGTCCTGAGTCGGGGGTGAGAATACGGTAGCCAAAATCTCTGAGTTTTTTCACGTTCTCTTGGACAATGGGATGGGACCACATTCGCGGATTCATGGCAGGGCAGATAAGAACTGAGCAATTGGCCGCGAGCAGCATGGTCATCAACATATTGTTTGCTAAGCCGTGCGCGAGTTGACCGAGCCCGTTGGCGGTTGTTGGCGCCAGGACAATGAGGTCGGCGCGATCGGTGAGGGCGATGTGTTCGATAGGTCCGATTTGGTTCTCATCGAACATGTCTTGGTGAACGCGATTTCCAGAGAGATAGAGAAAGGTGTTCGGGTCGACGAGCTTGGTGGCTGCGTCGGTCATCACGACGTGGACATCATGTCCTTTTTGAACGAGCTTCGAGGTTAAATCCGCGGCTTTGTATGCGGCGATACTCCCCATAACTCCTAGTAGAATGGTCGCCGGTTGCTTTTTATCTTCAAGGTTTGGACTTTCAGAGGGGTCGATACCAAGGATCTTAAAGATGCTGGCGACGGCGTCGTCAATGTGGTCGTTGATGACGAAGTGATCGTAATGATGAAGCTCTGCTAGCTCGACCCGTGCTTTGTTCAGGCGTGTTTGAATGACTTCTTCGGAGTCTGTGGAGCGGCCACGAAGCCTCTTCTCGAGATCAGCAAGGCTTGGGGGCAAGACAAAGATCGTGGAGATCGGGAATTCGCAGCTTTGACGAAGAGTTTCCGCGCCCTGCACATCGATATTGAGGAGTACGGATTGACCCTTTTGTAGGAACTCCGTGACGGAGTTTCGTGGTGTGCCGTAGAGGTTGCCAAAGACTTCGGCGTGCTCAAGGAAGAGGCCGGCTTCAATATCTTTGAGAAAGCGATCTTTGCTAAGGAAGATGTAGTCGACACCATCCACTTCGCCAGCGCGAGGCGGGCGAGTGGTGGCGGTGATGACGCGAGCGAACTGTGGTTTTTTAAGCAGCTCGTCGCAGACCGTCGTTTTTCCTACGCCGGAGGGGCCGGAAAGGACGACAACTTGTCCAGTCATAGCTGCGCTCAAATGAATGAGCGAACAGCGCGCCAGCCAAGAATAGCGAAGGTTGGTGGCGGATCGCCTCTCTTTTTCCGCTTAGGAGAGCGTACGGCTGCGCGAGCAGAGGAGCGGCAGTATGGGATGCCATACCAGCCACAACCGCCACGAATCGAACGTGGGTGATCTTCGTCTGCGTCTGCTTTGATATAGGGGCGGTGGTCGTTGGGCACGTCGAGGTAGCGCTCCGCGAAGTGATCTTGACACCACTCTAAGACGTTGCCGAGCATGTCGACGAGTCCAAAGGAGTTGGCTTTCTGAGCGTGAGCCATGACGTCCATGGGCTCACCGCTGCTGTTTTTGATGTTCCAGCAGAAGCCGTCGTCCATTTGGTCACCCCAGAAAAAGCGGGTGTCGGTGCCAGCACGGCAAGCGTATTCCCATTCGGATTCGCTGGGGATGCGAAGGCCACCTGGGACATCGGCGATGCGGGTTGTCACGTCGTCGTGGGCGACCTCAACAACGGGAATCTTGTTGTCGACTTTGACTTTGCCACCCTTGGCCATCTTGTCCCATTCAGGGCAAAGGACGGGGAAGCGGCCGACAAGCATAGGTTGAATGATGACTTTAGAGGATGGAGTTTCTTGAGAGAGGTAACTTGAGGCTTGCTCGAAGTTGTATTTCTCAAGGAACTTCATCTCATTCTCGAAAGAAGAGGTGCCGCGTTCGTAGAGGCCTCCGGGGATGAGGTTCATCTCCATGCCGGTGTGGCAATGCTCGAAGGTTGCGATGCGGTGAGTTTGGCCACCGGCGGAGTAAGTCTCGGTGCGGAGCCACTTATAGGCGTCGCCGAATTCTTCTCCAGCCGCTTCAATGACCATGTCTTGAGTGGCTTGAGGAGCGCGATCCCATAGCTCTAGGTCTTCGAGAAGAACTAAGCTATCAGATGCTGATGCTTGGGGGCTAGTGACTTCAACCTGTTGTTGGAGAGGACTGACTGGGAGCCCGGCGCCTCCTTTTTCGGCGGCCACTTTCCAGAACGCCGTTTCAGCGGCAGCCCGAGCTTCCTCGAAGCTGGTAAATTCTGGTTCTTGTTTCCCCATGCCCATAAGGCCGACGAGGATCTCGCGGAGGGGTTCGCCCACTCGGAATTTGTTGAGTTCTAAGAGCGCGGCGTCGGAGAGGCCTTCACAGGTTCCAGCGTCTTTCCAGAGAGACCAAGTTCTCAAATTAAAGAGGGTTGCGCCGAGTGCATAGAGGTCAATCGCGCAGTGTTGCTCTTGTGAGAAGGTGGTGCTGTCTGTATCCCGAGCGAAGGCTGGGAGAAATTCGGGCTTCTGCTTCATACCTCCGGCGCCGGGGACGGGGAAGTCCATGAACAAGGGAATAGGGAAGGTCCAAGGTGGCTTGTTCCCCACTCCGATCGCTTCAGGGTGCACGTTTCGATATGGGAATCCCGCTTCTTCAAGGGCTTCGAGAGCTTCCAGAAGATTCACCGCGGTGTGGAGGATTTGCGCGTCGTCCATAGTGGGGGGCGCGTCCGCAGGAGTCTCGGTCCAAGCCTTTAGCAAGTGAGCGAGGGTGTGATTCTGAGGAGGCTCCGACGCGACGATCAATTGAGGACCCTCAGCGCGACGGTGGAGAACCAAGCGGTAGATATCTCCGATGTATGGAGATCTAAGGCTTGCCACGCGAAGCATGGTGAAACAGCTCATCAGTTCCTGAGCATGTTGCTGGGTGAGGATGATAGACCGGAGGACGACCGGTAGGCCTGAAGTGCGGACATCGCGAGCAATAACGACATTTCCGGGGAAATCTTCGCTCTTACCAATGATTTCGTAGTCTTGGCGGACATCCCAGTCCACTCCGCGTTCTTCGATAACCGAGGTTAAACTCACCATACTGAGTGGGCTCCTGTGTATGACGTGTCTCTGAACAGATAATGTAAAACCACTGGCCATCGGCCACCAGCGCGAACATGCATTCTACTATCTCTGTGGTATATGGATAGTTGTACTTGTCGCCTTTTGTCTCGAATTCCCGAATTGCGTCAAAGTGGTTGAAATTAGACTTGATCGATGACGGCATGCTCTGTAGGCTACGCCCGCGCGACATGCCCCCGCGAGAGGAAAGCGTCATGGCTTTAAAACTACGTCAAAACTGCACAATCCAGGTTGGTCTGCTCCTGTTTGCCATCCTCTGCACTGGTTGTCTCAACACACAGAACAGAAAAGTCGTGATGGAAGACGACTTGAAAAAAGAGAAAATTGCCGACAAGGCAAATAATCTCGTCAAAAAAACTTATCGAGAACTTCAAGCTGAAGAGATGAATCGCGAAAAAGAGCTCCAAATTTCCGAGAAGCTCTACCGAGAAGAGCTCTATCGGGAATCTGTCAGAAAGAAGCTCACCGAGCTTGAAGACGAGCCCACTTACGATGCCTTTGAATCCTATGAGGCTGACCGCTCTCGCGTGCTAAATCGCAAGTTCGCCGACACACGTCCGGGCAGCGCTAAAGAGTGACCTCTTCTCTTCGCTTCGCATACAACACAAACGGTCTGCAAAGCCATCGCCTCGACGAAGCCCTCTCTCTTCTCTCCGATAGCCACTATCACGGCGTCGCGCTGACCCTCGACCACATGCACCTCGACCCAATTCGCGCTACAGACGCCGACATAGGGCGGGTCCATCGCTGGATCAAAGATCGCGGTCTCGCGGTCTCCGTGGAAACCGGTGCCCGTTACACTCTCGACCCGCGCCGAAAGCACCGTCCGTCACTCATCGATAGCGATCCTGCGGCTCTGAAGCGACGCGTCGACTACCTTAAGAGAAGCCTAGAGATCGCGACTATGCTCGACGCAGAGTCACTGATACTCTTCTCCGGAGTGAACTTCGATCTCCTCCCTGAAGACGACGCTTGGTCGATCTTGTTAACTGAGCTTGAGCCAGTGGTCCGAGAAGCCATGGACCGAGGTATCCCCCTGGGATTAGAACCTGAGCCAGGGCATCTCGTTTCGACGCTGGCCGATTTCGATCGTTGCGCTCGGGAGCATCCAAGCCTGGGTCTCACTCTGGACGTTGGCCATGTGCCAGTCACCGAACCTGGTCGCTCTATTCCTCAAACCATGCGGGACTATCGCGAAAAACTCGTCGCGGTTCATTTTGAAGATAGTCATGGGAAAGTCCATGAACACTTGCCGTTTGGTGAAGGCAGCCTCGATCACAAAGCCATGCTCGAAGCGCTTAAAGAAATTGAGTTCCAGGGCTTAGTCGCCATTGAGCTTTCACGCCACAGTCACTGTGCTCATGAGCTTGTTCCAAGCTCTATGAAGTTCTTAAACGAGATCCTCGCGACCATTTAAGGTGGGTCTTCTTTGGATTTGGGTTTAAAGCGATATCCCAAATCCAAAGAAGACCCATGTGTTTGCCCGGGACTAAATATGTGCCCTGGATTTAATGTTCATCTATGAATGGAACCAAATCCATAGAAGGGCGGTCACACGGGACCGGCCCTACACATTTTTTCACTTTGCTGTGGGCTCTGGATTTCATTCACACCGATTTAGGGTCGCCATCTTTCGCTTGATTTCGCCTGTTCCCAAAGCTCTTCAAGTTGATCAGGTCCAAGCTCTTTGAGATCGGCCTCGCTGTGTTTTTCCATGTGGCGGAAGCGCCGGTCGAATTTGGAATTCGCTTCGCGGAGCACGTCTTCGGAGTTGATCTCAAGGTGTCGCGAAACGGCGACGACAGAGAAGAGCAGATCGCCAAATTCCTCGGCGATGTTCTTCTTCTTGCCTCTCTTAATCTCCGTGCGAAGCTCTTCCACTTCCTCAATAATCTTGTCGAGGGGGCCGTCGACTGTGGGCCAATCAAAGCCAATCCGGGCCGCTTTGTCTTGAAGTCGTTGTGATCTCGCAAGAGCGGGGAGGGCTTTAGGCACTCCATCTAAAACCGAGGCATCGGGTCCGCGCTCTTCCTTTTTAAGTTGCTCCCAGTTCTTCCAAGCTTCTTTGCTGGTCTGTTCTTTGGGGTCACCGAAAACATGTGGGTGACGACGAAGCAGCTTGTCTGTCATAGCCTGGGCGACATCGCCGAAGTGGAACGCTGCTTCTTCTTGCTTGATTCGTGCATGAAAGACAACCTGAAACAGCAAATCTCCCAGCTCCGCCTTCATCTCCGGAACATCGCCGTCGTCAAGGCTCTCAAGAAACTCAAAGGTCTCTTCGAGGAGAAATGGGCGTAGGCTTTGGTGGCTTTGGGCACGGTCCCAGGGACAACCGCCCTCGCTTCTCAATTTATCCATAACTTCGAGCAGTTGGAGTATGCCCGGGAGACGAGAATCAGTCATGCCATCGCTCCGAGGCTTGGCTCAATGGTGAAGAGGAATCGTTGGACTTTAGCGGCCTCGACGGAGAAGCTTCCGAATGGACTCACGCGATCCGCCGGGCGATCACCATGCCAATCAGAGCCACCGGTTGTGAACAGCTCGTTGTGATGAGCCGCGCTCACCAAGACTTCATACAAATTCCGCGAGCACCGAGGCCGATGGCACTCGATGCCGTCGAGGCCCCATTCAATAAGGAGTGGTAGGGTGCATGAGACATCGTCATAGCGAGGATGAGCTAACGCGGTCACACCCCCGGCGTCATGAACCATGTCGATAATGTCCTGGGCTGGCGCGAGATTGGCCGAGGCGTACGCGACTCCGGAGCGGCCGATGTAACGTCGGTAAACCGTCGAGCTTTGCTTCACGTAGCGAGGAACCATGGCTCGCGCAATGTGGGGGCGGCCAATGTAACTGTCGTCGGCCCGAGATCCTTTCACATCAGCTTCGTAGTCGAGGACGACGCCATATTGCTCTAAGCGAGCGATAATATCTTTGACCTGGGCCCTCTTCGCGGCGCGCTGGTCGGCGAGCAGCTTGGCGAGTCCTTCGTGAGTGACGTCGAAATTATAGGCGAGAATATGAACGCCGATTTCGTGGACGAAGGACGAGATCTCCGCGCCGGGAATCAAATTGATGTCCAGCTCATCGGCGAGATCTTTGCTTTGCATGTAGGCGCGGCAGTCATCATGATCGGTGATCGCGAGCACCTTTATTCCAGCCTCTGCCCCCGCTCGAACGAGCTCTTCTGGTGAAAGAACACCGTCGCTAAGAGTGGTGTGGCAGTGGAGGTCAATCATGGTTTCCCATCCATTTGGAAAGGGCTGTCAGGGTCGATCTCGTGGCGGATCTCGTCGATGGGGTCCTTCTTGTCCTGACCCATAAAGAGACGATTAGGGCAGTTGATGACAATGCCATCTTTGCCGCCAACGTTGCGATATCCATGAACGACGCCCTTTGGAACAACAACTGAGGTCGGGGCATCTTCCCCAATGACCATAGACATCTTCTTAAGGTACGTCGGAGACTCTCTGCGGTTATCCCAGAGCACGAGCTTAAAGTTGGATGGACCTATGAAGACAAAGAGGTCGGCTTGGCCTTCGTGTTCATGGGGTCCTCGTGTGACTCCGGGGCGTGATAGGGAGACATAACTCATTGCAGGATAGAACTCTTCGGAGAGTTCATCATGTCGAAATATCTCAGTGAGCCAGCCTCTCTCATCGACGAATTTACGTAGCGCCGTGACCTGGACGTCTTGAATCTTGCCCCGTTCAAATTCCATGACTCTCTTTTCTTTTCTGTGTTTAGAGATCGAGTTCGGCTTCAGAGAGACCTGCTTCGCGATCGAGAGCGATCGGAGTGTCTAGTATCTGGATATCTTTTAGAATCCAACCCCAAAAGTCTTCCACGGGGCTCATTGTCTGAGGCCAATCACGCCAGTCCGTCTTTCGCGCTTCGCTGAGAATCGCAGTTGCGACAACGCAAGACCTTGGCAGGGCGCTGTAATCTTTGCCGTCGAGCACTTGGTCCATGGCCTCAGGATACTGTTTGTGAATCCACCGATAGACGTGTTCTTTGCTGACCTTATTCGACGCATGAATCGCGATTCGTTGGCCAATCAACTCTTTGGGAGGAGGCTCTGTGCGAGTTTCGATTGACTTGATACCTGCGGCGATGAGACTCGCCCAGGGTTGCCAAATAGAGAGGACGACCATTTTCATGAGGGATGCCCTTAGTTCTTGACCCAGGAGTGACTTTTTAGCAACCAAGTCCGGCCATCACCAGTCTTCCGCTGAACGATTCGACGTTTCTCGCCCTGTTCAATCCAGTAGCGATCGACAACTTGGCCCTCAACGCTGAGGTCGTATTGATCACAAAGGATCGCCTCGGTTGACTTGTAG